>CABUVB010000211.1 GCA_902494815.1 uncultured Collinsella sp.
CGATAGCGCCGGTCGCAAAGATAACGGTAAAAGATAGCGCAAGTATGGGGTAGCTGATGTGCAGACGGGGGTGGGGCACCAAAACGGGCGGCCAACCCAGGTACCAGGTGCCTAGGATTTGCACAGTGCAGGCGACGACCAGGCCCAAAAACACCGCCGTTCCGCCCAAACGCGGGATGGGCTTGGTGTTGATGCGGCGCTTAGAAGGATAGTCGACGGCGTCGAGCTTAATTGCCAGGCGCTTGACCAGAGGCACCGTGAGGAAGGTCGTGATAAAGGCCGCCGCTGCCACGCATAGGTACGGTATGTAGCTCGGGGATGAAGCCATGAATCTAAAAACCGCCAAGCGTCGAAGGAAAAGGTCAGAAGAACGCCATGCGCAAAGGGCATAGCCGAACCATAATACTCGACCAAGGGGGGTGCATGGAATTGCACGCAGCGATAATCACGCGCTTACCAGATATTGGGATGTTGTCGATGGCTTGTCGGGATGCCGGCGGGGATCCATATGGACTGTAATGGTGATTTTCGGCAAAAGAAAACCACCCCCCACGTTACGAAAATGAACCCACCTAAAACAGGTGGGTGCCCTCATCGACTGTTCCAGCGTCCTTAACAACGAAGGATACCTGTACTAGGTACGACTGTGTGGGCTCCCTAAATAAACGCGACGGTTCACCCAGTTGCTCCGCGGGGGGCGGAATACCTACATCATAAAGCGGCACTTTATCGATTCCAGTCTTGACATTACAAAAATCGTGTCGGACGATTACGGCGCCTTGGGCTCGAGCCGTCTGTGGGGTTGATTCCTTTACGTTTGAGCTGCTGAATCGTTGTTTTGGAGCATGGTTTTATGCCGACGTCGTTGACCGAACTTTTTTCGCCCGCCTGCCATTTGTGTCCGCGCCGTTGCGGTGCGGCGCGCGATGAGGGCGCGCACGGCGTCTGCGGTGCTAACGACACGCTCAAGGTGGCCCGCGCCGCGCTTCATATGTGGGAGGAGCCGCCTATCTCGGGCGAGGCCGGTTCGGGCACGATCTTCTTTAGCGGCTGCTCGCTCAAATGTATCTATTGCCAGAACCACGAGATCTCGACCGGCAATTTTGGCCTTGAGATTTCGCCTGAGCGCCTGGTCGAGATTATGCTGGAACTGCAGGACCAGGGTGCCAACAACATCAATTTGGTGACGGCGACGCACTATGCGCACCTGTTGCCTGCCGCGATTGCCGCGGCACGGGCGCGCGGACTGGTTATCCCAATCGTCTACAACACGAGTGGTTACGAGCGCGCGAGTGCCGTGGCGGCGCTGGGCGACCTGGTCGATGTGTGGCTCACCGACTTTAAATATGCCGATGCCGGGCTTGCGCAGTCGCTCTCCCATATAAAGGATTACCCGCGTGTGGCCGTGTCGGGTCTGGCCCAGATGGCGCGCGAGATCGAGCGCCGCGGGGGAGAGTTGGTGGACGAGGACGGGCTTATGAAGCGCGGCATGATCGTGCGTCACCTGGTGCTTCCGGGGCATGCAGACGATTCGTGTCGCGTGCTGGACCTGGTGTGGCAGACGGTGGGCGACGTGCCGATCTCGGTTATGAACCAGTACACGCCCAATGCGCTCATGCGCGAGCAGGGCGGCGACCTGGCACGCGCCGTGACGCGTGAGGAGTACGAGCAGGTGCTCGACCATGCCGACGACCTGGGTTTTACGACGATGTTCTGGCAAGAGGGCGGCGCGGTAGACGAGAGCTTCACCCCGGCCTTCGACACCACCGGTGTTCTTACCAGCGCAAAGTAGTGCGTTCGTCGATGATTTTTCTGGGACGGGGATAAAAAATCATCGAGAGGATCGCCTGTTCGAAAAGTTGCCAAAATAGCCGCGCCCCAAAAAGACTGGTTATTGGGCGTTGACAGTTGGCGAGCCGTAGGTAAAATATCAACTTGTCTTGGGGACGTAGCTCAGTTGGGAGAGCGCTGCCGTCGCATGGCAGAGGCCGAGGGTTCGACTCCCTTCGTCTCCACCCTTGGATTTGATAAGCCGTCGACACTGTGTCGGCGGCTTTTTTTAAAAAGAAAGGGCTGCACCATGGCCGAGCTTGAGTCCCAACCATTGTCTGACGAGGAGCGCGCCGAGTTGGAAGAGCTCCGCGCTGAGAAGGCCCGCCGCGAGGCTCAGGAAGAGGCCCGTCGCGAGCGTGAGGAGCTGGCTGCCCTGCGTGCCGAGCGCGCGAAGGCCGAGGAGGCCGCCGCGAGCGCCGCATCCGCTCCCAAGCCCGCCCCCGCGCCCAAGCCTGCCGCTTCGAAGCCTGCGCCTGCCGCGCCCAAGCCTCAGCCTAAGAAAGCCGCCCGTCCCAAGCCCGTCGAGCCCAAACCGAGCCGTGACGAGATGACCTTTGCCCAGCGCATGGTCACCTCCAAGGAGCCTACGGGCGAGAATGAGATCCCCGGCATGGCTCCGGCTCAAAAAATCATCATCGTGCTCGCTCTCATCGCGTTTATCGTCTTTATGGTCTACACGATCACGGGCAGCATGGGCCTGCACTAACCTGTTCGTGCCGGGCTCCATGCCCGCACGTCCGCCTTGTCCAACCCTCAACTTCTGCACAACGCATCCGAAAGGTCGCCCCATGGCTTTGACCGACATCTCGCATCCCACCGACATTGCAATGCTCACCGATCTGTACGAGCTCACTATGGCCCAGGGCCTGTGGGAGAGC
>CABUVB010000212.1 GCA_902494815.1 uncultured Collinsella sp.
AGGTTGGTGATTGGCTTCCATATTCTGCCGTGGACAAAGGTACCCCCGCCTGCGCCGTGCAAAATTGAGAGTATTCAGCAAGGTAAAGGCTTTTACCAGTTGGGTGAAGCACGGAACAGCCCCCGTTCTGGCTCTAATGTCGCTAAAACGGGGGCTGTTTTTGACGTTATTGTCTCTGTGGGGCGTTCGGAACGGCGGAAATTACAGAATACTCGCGATTTTGCACGTCGCTGCAGGGGGTACCCCTGCTTTGGCGGTTTACTTCCCCTGCACCATGGTGAGCGAGATCTTCTTGCGGTCGCGGTCGACCTTTTCAACCCACACCTTGACCGTGTCACCGACGCGCACCACGTCGCTCGGGTGCTTGACAAAGCGGTTGGCCAGTTTGGAGATGTGCACGAGGCCGTCCTGGTGCACGCCCACGTCGACGAAGGCACCAAAGTCCACAACGTTGCGCACCGTGCCCTTGAGCTCCATGCCGGGCTCCAGGTCGTCGATGGAAAGCGCTGAGCGGCTAAAGACCACCTCGGGCGCGTCGTCGCGCGGGTCGCGACCGGGCTTCTTGAGCTCGTTGACAATGTCGATGAGCGTGAGGGTGCCGCAGTCCAGGTCGCTTGCCAGCGCCGAGATGCTGCCTAGGCGGCGCTCGATGTCGGGCACGCCGCCGCGGCTGAGCTCGCTTGATTTAACGCCGGCGCGCTCCAGGACGGCCGCGGCCACCTCGTAGCTCTCGGGGTGGACGCTTGTCGCGTCGAGCGGGTTCTTGCCGCCGCTGATGCGCAGGAAACCCGCGGCGTTGAGGTATGCCTTGGGTCCCAGCTTGGGGACCTTCTTGAGCTGGCGGCGATCGGTAAAGGCGCCGTTTTCCTCGCGGTAGGCCACGATGTTTTTGGCCACGCTCGGCGTGATGCCCGATACGTATCCCAGTAGGCTCGCGCTCGCGGTATTCACGTCGACGCCTACGTGGTTGACGACGTCTTCCACCACGTGGCCCAGAGTGCGCGAGAGCTCGGCCTGGTCAAGGTCGTGCTGGTACTGGCCCACGCCGATAGACTGGGGCGGAATCTTGACGAGCTCTGCCAGCGGGTCTTGCAGGCGACGGCCCAGGCTCATGGCGCCACGCACGGTGACGTCCAGGTCGGGATATTCCTGGCTGGCGAGCTCGGAGGCGGAGTACACCGACGCGCCGGCTTCGTTAACGATGGTGTAGCGAAGGCTGGGCGCCTGCTCGGCAATGAACTCCGAGACGACTTTCTCGGTCTCGCGGCTGGCGGTGCCGTTGCCGATGACGATGGTGTTGACGCCGTCCTTCTTGACGAGGCGGGCGAGCTCGCGCTTGGTGCCGGCGACGTCGTGGCGCGGCTTGGTGGGGTAGACCACGCCGTGGTCGAGCAGCTTGCCGGTCTCGTCCATGACGGCGACCTTGCAGCCGGTGCGGTAGCCCGGATCGAGCGCGAGCACGCGGGCGCCACGCACGGGGCGCGCCGAGAGCAAGCCCTCGAGATTCTTGGCAAAGACGTTGATGGCCTCGGTCTGGGCGCGAACGGTGAGTTTGGCGCGGGCCTCGCGCTCCAGCGAGGGGGCCATGAGGCGCTTGTAACCGTCGGCGATGGCGGCATCGAAGACGGGCGCGAAGACGCCCTGGCGGCGGGGCCAACGGCTGCCGAGGCGCGCCGTGGCGGCAACGCCGTCGACGTTCACGCGCACGCGGAGCTTGCCCTCGCGCTCACCGCGGTCGATAGCCAGCACGCGGTGGTTGGGTATACGGCGCAGCGGCTCGTCAAAGTTGTAGTAGGGCTCGTAGGGGGTCTTCTCGGCGGGGTCGGTGGCCTCGACGACGATGTCGGCGGTGTTTTGCGTAAAGGCGCGCAGGTCGGCGACGTTTTCGGGGTCCTCGGCTACCGTCTCGGCCACGATGTCGGCGGCGCCGGCGAGCGCCTTCTCGGGCGTGTCGAAGCCGGCCTCCTCGTTGACGTATGCCGCGGCGGCGTCGAGTGCGCTGCCCTTGGCCGAGGCCTGCATGATGATCATGTTGGCGAGCGGCTCCAGGCCGGCCTCGCGGGCCTTTTGCGCGCGGGTCATGCGCTTTTTGCGGTAGGGCTTGTAGAGGTCCTCGACACGCTGGAGCTGCGTGGCCTCGCGAATTTGCTGTTCGAGCGCGGGCGTTAGTTTGCCCTGGGCGTCGATGAGCAGAATGACGTCCTCTTTGCGCTGTTCAAGATTGCGCAGGTAGGACAGGCGCTCGTCGAGTGCGCGCAGGGCGACGTCGTCCATGCCGCCCGTGGCTTCCTTGCGGTAGCGCGAGATAAAGGGGATGGTGTTGCCCTCGTCGATGAGCTTGACGGCTGCCTCGATGTTGGCGGCCTTAAGGTTGAGCTCGCGGGCGAGCTGGGCGATAAGATCCATGGGACTCCTTGCGTTTAAGGTGCGTTTGCAGCACAGGGCTACCAAGGATACCACCCGTCCCAAAAGACTGTTTTGGGCCCGCGCCACGAAAACGACCCATCTACTACGTTTGAACCGTATGAGTCGACCATCCCCCGGTTTTCCGAGAATACGCAAGCCGTCTACCTGCAGTTTTTATTTCGCGAAATTTGGCATGGTTGAGGGCGATCGGTTAAACGTAGTAGATAGGCCCATTTCGTGGCGAACGAATCAAGCCGAGGTGCAAAAT
>CABUVB010000213.1 GCA_902494815.1 uncultured Collinsella sp.
CATCCCACCAACTTGGTGAGCTATTGATGAGTTGATGGTATCTGTTAAATGTCACGTACGATTCACATCTGGTGGGTACCCTGATGGCTACACGAAACGAAGCAGATTTACACCGGGAGGACCCCGTATGACAACCAAGTACACCGACGCGCCACGCACGCGCGTCATGACGCCGGCATCGCTCAACAACGGCGTGCACGAAAACCATTCCATCGGACAGACCATGGCCATCGCGCCCAAAAAGGGCCTGTTTGACGACATTTCCATTCCCCAGATCATCGCCGGCGCCGCAGCTGCCGCCACGAGCGTGGCGCTTGCTTCAAAGATCGGCATTGCCGGCTCGGTGATTGGTGCCGCTGTGAGCTCAGTCATCACTGTTGTGTCCTCGCAGGTCTATCGCCACTTTATCTCCGCCAGCGCCGAAGCAATCAAGGGCACGCATGCCGCTGTCGACTACCCTGCCGGCGCCTACGAGCCCGTTGAGCCCGATGTCGAGGAGCACCTAGGTGGCGCCGCGACCACGCAGGAGATGCGCCAGGTTGCGGGACGCGCGACCACGGCGCGCGTCGCCCCCAACAGCCTGCGCGCCAAGGCGGCGGCAGAGCGCAGCCAGACGCAAAAGAAGGTCATCGTCTTCTCGATCGCTATCGCCATCGTCGCGGTCATCGCCTGCGCCGGCGCCATCCTTATCACCACTGCCGGTGAGGGTCTGGGCGAGCGTCCCGAGCCAATCCTGTCGTCGCGCACGACCGAGAGCGATGCAAATGGCAACACCCAGTCGCAGGATCAGCAGGCACAGACGGACGACACGCAAGACAGTCCTACCTCTGCCAATTCGTCCTCGAACACCCAAAACCAATCGCAGGGCACCGATTCCTCTACGGCCAACAGTGGCACGCCGTCCGGCACGACCGACTCAAGCCAAACGACTGACGGTTCACAGCCGAACACGGGAGGCCAGACGAGCGACACCACGTCGGGAACGGGCACGGCAGACAGTAACAACACCAACAGCTCGAGCGGAACCGCTTCCGGCACGGCATCTGACAACTCGAGCCAAGGCACGGCATCGGGCAACTAAGCACGTTTGCCTCTCATAGATAACCGACCTGTACAACGGGCGCGAATCGAAAGCGGTTCGCGCCCGTTTGCCTTGGGCGCCGCCATGGCGAACGCTATGCGATGGTAAGATGCTTTACATGTGTAAAGAGGAGATTTGCCATGAGCAAGACAATAGTTAGGCCCACGCTTTCGCTGGGCAACCACATCTATCTGTATCGCCTGCTGCGCGATGCGATTGGATGTGGCAAGCAAACGTTTATGACGCAGGTCGAGGAGGCGCTCGCCGCTGGCGACATGACCGCTTATGACCTGGGCTTCGAGTCCACGCGCGAGCTGCTCGAGGAGCTCGACGACTGCATTAAGCTGACCGTCTTTAAAGGCGGCCGCCTGTATGCCACGGTCATCGCCAACGAGGCCTGGGATGCTGCGCTTGCCAAGGGCGAGGACAAGCCCAAGACCGCCAAGGGCGCCAAGCAGTCCTACAAAAAGAAAAAGCGCGGTGAGAAGGACCTCAAGGCCGTGCGCCCCAAGCACGTTAAGCGTCCCGAGCCCGAAGCCATGGTTGAAGCCGCGCCGGAACCCGAGCCCGAGACAGAGATCGAAGTCGCTATTGAGGTAACGGCAGAAGCCGAAACCGAAATCGCCGCCACGACCGATTCCGAAGTCATATCCGAGCAGGAAGCCACTGTGGAGCTCAACGAAGCGCCCAAGTCGACAACCGAAGAAGCCGCTGACCAACCCGAGCCGTCTGCGTTCCAAAACAGCGATGTCTTTGGCGACGAGGCCGAGGACGATCAGTCCGACGAGCCCGCAGATCAAGACGCTACTGAGTCGACACCGGAGCCCGAGACGCCGCAGCCCGCCATCTCGCTCACGGTCGTCTATGACCCCGAGAACGCCAACGCCGGCATCACCACCATGGCATCCACGCCCATCGAAGCAAAGTCGAGCGTCGAGAACGAGGACGCGACGCAGGTTGAGGTTGAAACCGCAGCTGCAGACGCGCCCGTCACCGTGGAGCCCGCAGATTCCACGATCAAGCCGGAAGCGACGCCGGAGCCCGCACCCGTCATCGAATCCGTGCCCACCTCTGCTTGCGGCCAAATTCCCGCACCGGCACCGGCTTCGGCACCCGCAGCGGCCCCAACCCCCGCACCCGCAGCACCGACCATCCCCGAGGACTTCCCCATCGATTTCGCAACCGAGGTCTTCTGCCCCGGCCCGCTTCTGCACCAGCTGTCGACCTATCTCCCCTACGGCGCCGATACCCTCGGCATTGTCGGCGAGTACTACTGGATCGCCCGCGAGCGCGGTACCATCGAGGCCGCGCGAAACCGCGCAAGCTTCCCCCTGCGCTACACGCAGGCCGGCGAGCGTCGCGAGGTTGCCGTGCGCATCCGCCGCAATACCACCGGTGGCCTCGGATCCACCTGGGCCATCGATAAAGTCGAAGAACCCGAGCAGTAACGACAAACGACTCAAATCCAAATCAGGATTTGAGCCGTTTTTATTTGTTGATGTTGCGTAACCAACAGCGAGCGGGCCGCAAGTGCCCCAGGTTGCCGTGAAAGAGGAGCGACGCGTACTTCGGTACGCGAGCGACGG
>CABUVB010000214.1 GCA_902494815.1 uncultured Collinsella sp.
GATAGTGTTGGTTTGTCGCGAGTTCCGCACGCAAAGAAGGCCACTTAATGTGGCCTTCGTCTTGCGCAGGACTGCCCGAGCAGCAAACCAACACTATCTCGCCAGCCCAGCGACCACCCCTCCCAAAGATTTTCAAAAAAGTTGTTGACGCGCGCGTAACGACTCGTCTAATATATCCCTTGCGCGATGGACCTGTAGCTCAGTTGGTTAGAGCGTCCGGCTGATAACCGGGAGGTCACAAGTTCGAATCTTGTCAGGTCCACCATCAAAACTGTGAAGAGCCCTGGGGCATTGCCTTGGGGCTTTTTTCTTGTCTGCGATAAATCTCATTTTGGTTTTGTGTGCTGTGCGAAAGATTGGGTAGTATAGCTATTCAATGCGGTGGAGCTGCCGCGTGTTAACCGCTACGTACCGGAGGTGTTCCATGGTTCGTGTCGACATAGAGACCATCGTCATGGCCGCCGGTCCCGTGCCATCGCTTATCGTGCTTCGCGAGCGCTGCAGCAAATCGGACTCGCCCGCGCCGCTGCGTTCCCTTTCCATTCAGACTGGTTCGTTTGAAGCCGCTGCCATCAGCCGCGGCATCGATAGCGGCCGCGCCGAGCGACCGATTACCCATGACCTGTTGCTCGATACTGTTGGCGCCCTGGGCGCCAAGCTCGAGCGCATCGAGATCGTTCGCGCCGAGCCGCCGGTGTTCTACGCGACGATCGTCGTACTGGCCGATGGTGACGAGCGCAAGATCGATGCCCGTCCCAGTGATGCCATTGCCCTTGCCGTGCGCAGCAATGCCCCCATGTTTGTGGAGGACGACATCATGAATCGCCTGGGCACTGTTTCTACCCACGCCGAGGAAGTCGACGACGAGCAGGAGTTCGAGAAGTTCGACGAGTTCGTCCATACGCTCTCCCCCGATGACTTCTAAATGCGCGGCGTCCAGGTTGCGGAGCGTTCGCTGATGGCCGGCGGTATGTCGGCTGAGGCGGCTGCGATCGCCCGCGAGGCCCAGATGCGCTCGGAGGCTTCTGAGGCGGCTCGCATTGCCTATGTGACGCAGGCTCGCACGCTCCGCGAGCGCCGCGGCTCGTTTATCAAGATGGTTGTCATCTCCGCCCTTGTCGCGGCAATCTGTTCGCGCCTTCGTGGTACAGTTGGTGCGCTTGGGTTTTCGATCTCTACGGGCCTCGTGATCTGGGGCGTGGTCGATGCGGTAATGCTGACCAGTCAGATCAAGGCGCTCGACAAGCGCGCGATGGATATGATGCGCGCCCGCGACGCTGCCGCCAAGATCGCCGCCGAGGCACAAGAACTGTAACGACGCCAGACTCGATGGGAAGGTCTAAAGATGGCACAGGATATGCAGGACGCCGGTAACGTCTCCCCCGAGCTCGACGCCATGGTGTGCGATCTGATCGGCGCGTTCTTGGACGACCTTGCCGCCGGTGAAAACCCTGGCGTGGTCGTGGCAATTGAGGACGCCGCTTCCAACCGTTATCTGGCGGCGCTCGATGAGGATGGCGAAGAGGCGTGCCTCGAGGCGGCCACCAACTTTATCTCCGAGCACAAGATGGGTCTTAAGGACGAGGGCCTGGGCCGTATCGCTCGCTATGCCATCGGCTACACCGGCTGCGTCGAGATTGACGGCGGCTATCACGATGCTCTGCTCGTGAGCTTCTTCGAAACCACGCTCGAGAGTGGTTTTTCGGCATATGTGCTGTATGAGGGCATGGGCGCCGGCGATGGTTTTATGTGGAGCGACCCTGAACCTGCAGGTGAGGAAACCCCTCTCATCTAAAATCGCTAAAATAAACGAGTTTTCGGTAAAAGGCTCAATATTCCCGCTGAGCGTTGTATTGCTGGGCGGGTCGCATACGCGTGCCGTTTGTATATGGATAGAAGATAGGGGAACTACATGCGCGTAGACAATCTGAGGAACATCGCCATCATCGCTCACGTCGACCACGGCAAGACGACGATGGTCGACAAGCTCCTGCGTGCCACGGACGCCTTCCGTGCCAACCAGCAGGTCGAGGACCGCGTCCTGGATTCCAACGACCAGGAGCGTGAGCGCGGCATTACGATTCTCGCCAAGAACATCTCTATCGAGTACAAGGACGTCAAGATCAACGTCATCGACACCCCGGGCCACGCCGACTTTGGCGGCGAGGTCGAGCGCGTGCTGCGTATGGCTGACGGCGCCCTGCTGCTGGTTGACGCTTTTGAGGGCCCCATGCCCCAGACCCGCTTCGTGCTGCGTCACGCTATCGACACCGGCCTTAAGATCATGATCGTCATCAACAAGATCGATCGTCCGGGCGCCAACCCCGAGAAGGCCTACAACGACTGCCTGGACCTCATGGCCGACCTGGGCGCAACCGACGACCAGCTCGAGTTCGCCATGGAGCATGTGGTCTACGCCAGCGCCATGAATGGCTTTGCTCGCCTTGACCCCAACGACGGCAACATGGACATGTATCCGCTGCTCGATATGATCATCGACGACATGCCCGCGCCCGAGGTTGACGAGAACGCCCCGCTGGCCATGCAGTGCGTGACCATCGACCACTCCAACTTCGTTGGCCGTATCGGCATCGGTCGCGTGTACTCCGGCACCATCCACCAGGGCGACCA
>CABUVB010000215.1 GCA_902494815.1 uncultured Collinsella sp.
AGCGTTGACGCTGCGCGGGCCGCATTCACGCCAATCTGACGTTCAATTTCGAGGGCGCGACCAGAAGGTCAGCGCCCTCTCATTTCACGTCACCTTGGCGCAAATGCGGCTCGCTCGCTTTTGGCGACTGACATCGAATGAGCCACTGTCTTGGGCAGCTAAAAAAGCCCCGTCCCAAATTAGCCACCCCGCTGACGCTCCTGGGTTACCTTACGTAGATGATGTTGTCGCGGCGGGGTTTGGGCTCGGGCAGCGTGTCCTCGGCATAGCCCAGAATGCAGTGACCGACACCGCGCAGGCTGCCGTCGGCGGGTAGACCCCAACTGGCCAGTAGCTCCAGGCCCTCGGGCGAATCGAAAACCTCGTGGGCGCGATGAATCCAGCACGAATCAACGCCCAGCGCATAGGCAGCGTTGAGCAGGTTGCCCATGGCGAGCGAGCCGTCTTCCAGATGTGTGGGCACGCTGCGGTCAACCAGCACCACCACAACGGTCTTGGCACCGTAGAAGGGGTCGCCGTTGCTGCCCATGACCTGGGCGTTGAGCTGTGAGAGACGCTCGACGGTCGCGGGGTCGGTGACGGCGACAAACGTCACCGGCTGGCGGCCCATGCCGCTCGGTGCATATTGGCCGGCTTCGATAATACGTGCAAGCTTTTCGGCCTCGACGGGACGATCGCTGTAGTTGCGGCAGCTGCGGCGGTGAATGAGTGCTTCGATAGTCTCCATGGTGTCTCCTTGCGGTGGCGTTGCAGATGCCCCGTTCATACCCGTCGGGCTCAAACGATAGACGGTCAATTGCCCGGCTAAAAGGATAGATTCCAATTGGGAAAGTAGGTTTGCATAAAAGTACCTTCAGAATGTGACAAACAAATGGGATGGTTAAACGTTTTATCCCGTCTACCCTGCGGTTTTTTACCACTTGCCTAAATGACGAACGCATAACCTCTGATAAAGGTTTTACTAAAGGAGTACCAACGTTTATCAATGCGCCGTGGTGGCGCCGGGCCAGGAGGTAACATCATGTTCCAGGCTGGAGATGTCGTCGAGACCGATTTCGAAGGATTTCTGAAGCTGCTGCGTTCCAAGACGCGCGCTTTCGTGTCGATTAACGATCACGAGTACTACATCACGCACACCGATGGCTATTGGCGTGTTCAGGATTGCGAGGCCCTCAACGACAAGGGCCACTTTACTGACTGCTCCGAGCTGGTCAACACGGTCTGCGAGGTCGTCGAGCTGCCGTGGATTGCCGGCAAGAGCCTGCATGACAGCTTCTCGGGCGCTACGGTCTATGAGGCCGTCGCCGCTTAACAGGCAATAAAACCCGATTTTCACGTGACCGCTGGCGCCACCCCCGCGCCGGCGGTCTTTTTCTGTCGATAGGCCATAAAAGTGCACGCATTTGCGGAGAGCCTGTTGACGATAGTCAAAACTCGGACTAATCTAGAGACACATAATTGGTCAAAAATCGGACAATTGAATGGTGGGATAGATGAATAGTGCGGTTACGCTGGTCGACTTCGATCGGTTGCTCAATAGACTCGACCATATCTATTCGGAGTTCTCGCGCGCCTGCGGCCTTTCGGACTGCGCCTATTGGATGCTCGTCGACACCAGCACGGCGGGCGGCAGTATTGCCGTAAGCCGTCTGACAAGCGAATGGTTCTACAGCAAGCAGACCATCAACTCGGCAATTAAAACCTTGACGGCGCGGGGCTTCGCAACGTTGGAGTTTGCCGAAGGCAGTCGTAAGAACAAGGTTGTGAGCCTGACCGAAGAGGGCAGGCGATTTGCCGAGCGTTATGCGTTGCCGGCACTCAAGGCCGAACAGCGAGCCTTTGGCGCGCTTGAGCCATGTGAGCAGCGCGAGATTATGCGCTTGATCGGCAAATTCTCTCAGGTGCTCGGCGATGAGTGCGATGCCTTTAAGCAGCATATCGCTGCCGAGAGCCAAGCCGAGAATCAAAGTGAGGGGGAGTCGTGCGACTGTTAATGAGGTTTTTGAAGCCCTACCGAGGGCTTGTCGCAGTGACGCTGCTGGTGCTGCTGGTGGATAACGTCGGTACGCTGTTGGTTCCCACGATGCTGGCGAACATGGTCAACACCGGTATTACCACGGGCGATGTCGACTACATTTTACGCAACGGCCTATACATGTTTATTGCGACCAGCATGGCTAGCGGCGGCACGGTGCTGGGCTGCTATCTTTCGGCGCGCCTGGCCGCCAACGTGGCTTGCGATATCCGCAATGCCGTGTACGACAAGTCGCTCGAACTCGCGGCCAGCGATTTTGAGCGCTTTGGCACCGGATCGATGATCACGCGCTCGCTCAACGACATCAACGTGATTCAGCAGGCTATCCTGCAGACGATTCAGTTGGTGCTGCCGGTGCCGTTCTTGGCCGTCGCGGGCATCATTTTTGCTTGGTTCATCGATCCTGCCATGGGCACGCTTCTGGGCGTAGTCGTTGCGATTGTGCTGGTGGCGGCGGTCTTTACGGTTGCCAACGCGGCTCCGATCTTTATGCGCTTGCAGAGCTTTATCGACCGCATGAACGTGGTGCTGCGCGAAAACATCGTGGGCGTGCGCGTCATCCGTGCGTTTAACAAGGA
>CABUVB010000216.1 GCA_902494815.1 uncultured Collinsella sp.
ATTGCCCCCGCCATCGCGCTCATCATCTACATGGCGCTTATCTCCGCGGTCGCCTACTCGCTGTGGTCGCGCCTGCTTGCCGTCAACCCCGTCAGCCGCGTCTCGGTCTTTGGGTTTATGAACCCCGTCTTTGGCGTGCTGCTGAGCGCACTGCTGCTCAGTGAGGGCACTGGCACGAGCCCCGCTACCGTCATCGTTGCCCTGCTGTTGGTCTGCGATGGCATCATCATCGTCAACAAACCCAAAAAAGCCTAGCGAGCTCACCTTTTTAGAGAGGGCGTTCGCACGCTTCAGCTTAATGGAGTGCACTGGTTCTCGTTGATTTCGTACCGAGCCGCGGCGGCAGACGCTCGTCTTGCCGCACCGCGCCTGGGCGTTATGGCCGGTGGCCCCCGTCAACGCAAAAAGGGGGCGCACGACCATCGCAACGGTCGTGCGCCCCCTTTTTTCTAGCGTATCTGGACGCCGGCTTTCTTTTTCTCGGCCTTGACGCGGTAGAGCTCCGCATCGGCAGCGCGAAGTAAGTCTTGCCAGGTATCGACACCATCACCGACCCGTGCATAGCCGATGGACATCCGCAACAGATACGGCACCTCGGCACGAGCGAGCTCGTCGTTAATCGCCGAACACAGGTCTATGATGTCCTGTTCCGCCGCTGCCTTCTGGAGCACCACGAACTCATCGCCACCATAACGCGCGATAAAGCCACCAGACGCCGAGCAGACCTCTTTGAGCGTAGCAGATATGACCTGGAGGGCATGATCGCCCTCCACATGTCCATACCGGTCGTTAATCTGCTTAAAGCCGTCGGCATCCATCATAAGCAGATACACATCTTCGGCCTGATCCACATTTGAGAAGAGCGACAGCATATAGGTCTCAAAACGGTTGCGATTGTTAAGGCCAGTCAACGGGTCGGTCGAGATCAGCTGCTCCTGGTAGATGATGTAGAGCAGCAGGATGCTCAGCGTTATACCGACGCAAAGGCCCGGCACCGAAAACAAAACCTGGAAGGTACCGCCCACCAGAGCGGGAACCGCAAAAAAGGCGAGGGTGCGATAAATGGCCTTCTTTTGCAGACTTTCGACTTTTCGAGTCTGAATAAAGGCATGCAAAGACGTATATATGATGTAGCAGTAGCTAACGATAGGTTGAATCATATAAAACGCTCCGCGACGATATACGCCCTGCGCATCGATATAGAACATAGTGTGCGTCCAGTAGCTGGTAAATGCCAGCACGACCACCAATACGGTTGGCAACGTCACGAGCGCCACCCTATAGCGCGCGGTCAAAAGGCGAGAGCCCTGCACTGTCTCGGAATAGAAAAACCAAATGAGGCACGCGATGGCGAACAGCGAAAACGAGACCGCGTTGGAAATCCAGTTGGCCGTAATGCCTACAGGAGTGCTCACGCCGTCCGAGAGCGTCCAGATCATATCGAAGAAAATGTAGGCAGCAGAGGTGTAGCCGAGCATGCTAAACAAGAGCTGCTGGGTACTCGAGAATAAGGAGCGACGGCTTCGCGCGGCAAGCCCGATAAGAACAATCATGCATAGCAGGAATATCTCAATCTTGAGTGCCTTAACCACTAGACGCCATCCCTTCAATATCCAAGTGGTCAGAATCGCCCGATTCGTGTCTGGACAATAAACACCCCCTATTCCGCAGGGGTAAGGGGAATAATAGCAGAGCGCCCGAACGTCACTGCAAGACAGCTTTCGTTCGGGCGCTCAAACGGCGCGAATTGCACGCCGGCATCATTGATTGGTAGCGATTGCTACTCGCCGTCGATGTCGGTCGCGACGGCCTCCTCAATAGCCTCGACGCCTTCGACCGACAGATCCTCTTTGCCGTGGCAGAACTTCTTATCGACCCAGCCGGTCAGAATCGGGGCCAGGATCGCCGTGATGATAACGGCGGTGGCGATCTGAGCGTACGCGGTGGGCGCAAGCTCGGCATAGTGCGGAGCGACCTCGGCGAGGGCGACCGGCGTGGTCATAGCCGTGCCGGCGATAGTGGAACAGGCAACGGCCGCCTTACCGTTGCCGCCACACAAGCGCTCGAAGGCAAAGCTAATAGGACCGACGATAAAGAGCGTGATAAGGCCCAGCAGGATGCCCGAGATGCCGCCGGTGATAAAGCTCGAAAGGCTCATGGACGCACCGAGCTGAAATCCGATAACAGCGATCGCGGGATTGGCACCGGGAACCAGCAGGTTCTTGATGAACGGGAAGAGGTTGCCCAGAACCATGCCGATAACAAGCGGCAGGATGGATCCGATGATGGTGCCGACGGGGATGTTGGCGAGACCCGAGACACCGAGGATGATCATCGTGACGGCGGGGCCGGCCGTAAAGAACAGGATACCCACGGCGCCCTGCTCGGACTCATCGCCGAACTCGCCCATGATGCCCGTATAGAGCGCCATGTTGCAAAACGTGATGCCGCCGATGATAGACACAGAGCTCAGGCCCAGGAAGTTGTCGTTAAAGAAATATGCCACACCCAAGCCAAGGGCCGCCGCAACAACAAGCTTGGGGATCAGTACGACGATGCCGGTCTTGATAGCGCCCGGCGTGGACTTAAAGCTGATGCCGGCGCCCAC
>CABUVB010000217.1 GCA_902494815.1 uncultured Collinsella sp.
ACAAGCTCACGCAGCGAGATGCCGTAGTCGTTCTCCAGGATCTCGTAGTTGTCGTAGCGTAGGTTGTTGCGCAGCACCGTGGCGATGCAGGCAGGTTCACCGGCCGCAGCGCCCATCCATAGCAGGTCGTGGTTGCCCCACTGGATGTCGAGTGAATGGTAGGTGAGCAGGCGGTCCATAATCTTGGCAGCGCCGCCGCCGCGGTCGAAGATGTCGCCCACCAGGTGCAGGTGGTCGACGGCCAGGCGCTTGATGAGCGAGGCGAGCGACTCGATAAAGTCGTCGGCGCTGGCGGTCTCCAGGATGGACTCCACGATGCGCTCGTGATAGCGCACGCGATAGTTGTTCTCGTCCGGGTGCGTGTGCAACAACTCGTCGATGATGTAGGCGTAGTCGCGCGGGATGGCCTTACGCACCTTGGAGCGCGTGTAGCGGCTTGAAAGTGAGCGAGCGACCATGATGAGCTGGTCAAGCATCGTCTTGTACCAGGTTGGCGAGTCCTCGCGCCGGCTGCGGACCAGGTCGATCTTCTCGCGCGGGTAGTAGATGAGCGTACACAGCTCGCCCTTTTCGTCAAAGGAGAGCGTGTCGCCAAAGATCTCGTCGACATGTTCGCGCACGACGCCCGAGCAGTTGTTGAGGATGTGCATAAAGGCTTCGTACTCACCATGCACGTCGCTCATAAAATGCTCGGTGCCCTTGGGTAGGTTGAGGATGGCCGAGAGGTTGATAATTTCGGTAAATGCGGATTGTTCGGTGGGGAACTGTCTCGACAGCAGGCGCAGATACTTGAAGTCTTGCGGGTTGCGATCGAATGCGACCATGAAACACCTTCCGATGGGGCTGGTAAAACTGATAAACAGCGTAAAACGTTTATCAGTATGCGCCGCTTTTGTTTCGATTTTGCGCCAGCGGCTGAATTGTCGGCTGAACGGTTTGGTAAATCGATTTAGTTGAGGTAGATATGGCGGTTGGGTGGAGACGACAGAGGGTGTTTTCTCAGATATTTATGCGTGGGGCCGGTGGAGACGATGGTGGTAAAGATGTTCACTATATTTGGTTCGATTTGGTAAATAGTGGACATATGTACCGCATGTAGGCTCACTGTGCGATAATTTGCGCAGCAATGAGTAAGGAGCCTCATATGAGTGATTTTGTCCTGACCTGTGAATCCGCCGCCGACCGAACCCGTGAGTTCTTTGAATCGCGCAATATTCCCGTCGCGTATTTTCATTACGAGATCGACGATGTTGTCTATACGGACGATCTGTATCAGTCGATTACGCCGGACGAGTTTTTTGCCCAGATTGCCGCGGGCGCCATGCCCAAGACGTCTCAGGTGAGCGTGGGTGAGTACGAGGAGTTTTGGGAGCCGTTTGTTGCCGAGGGTAAAGACGTGCTGCACCTGACGTTGTCGTCGGGTATTTCGGGCACGTATGGATCGGCCTGCGTCGCGGCGCAGATGCTTGCGGATCGCTATCCCGAGGGCGGCAAGGTGCGCGTCATCGATTCGCTGGCGGCGTCTTCGGGCTTTGGCCTGTTGTCGGAATATGCCGCCGATGTGCGCGATAGCGGGGCTTCACTCGACGAGACGGCTGCCTGGATCGAGGAGCACAAGCTCAACCTGCACCACTGGTTCTTCTCGACCGATCTGTCGAGCTACCTGCGCGGCGGTCGCATTTCGGCTGCGAGCGCGATCATCGGCACGGCGCTTAAGATTTGCCCGCTTATGACGGTCGATTGCGAAGGTGGGCTGTCGCCACGTGAGAAGATTCGCACTAAGAAGCGCGCGATTTCCGAGATGGCTAAGACCATGATGGCACACGTACAGGACGGTGCAGATTATTCGGGTAAGTGCATCATGTCGCAGTCGGCGTGCCGCGAGGATGCTGAGGCGGTCGCGGCGCTGATTGAGGAACAGGTTCCGCAGCTTAAAGGCAAGATTGAGATCAATGACATCGGTACTCTGATTGGCTCGCATACCGGACCTGGTACGGTGGCGCTCTTCTTTATGGGCGACAAGCGCGTGGATTAATTTGCCCCATCACGTCGCTGCATGATTGCTCAAACGAAAACGGCCCGCCTCACGTTTGTGGGGCGGGCCTTGCTGTTGGGGTTAGCGTTTCTTTCCGCGGAAGAAGAAGCCGTGCAGTGACGGCTTGAGGCCGCGGTTGGCGCGATGCTCCTCGACGCGCTCGTGGATCGAAGCGACGCGCTCGATGACTTCGTCGGGAATCGGCACGTCGGGATTCATGTTCTCGACTTGGCTGACCTCGGCGGCGGCGACCTGGTCGATAATGGGCACGTCGTCGCGCGAGATGACAGGTGTGGCGTCTTCCTTCATCTTGCGATAACGCTGCATCATGTCGGTCTGTAGCTGCTGGGCCGAAGGCGGCGTCCAGATGATGGCGTTGGCGCCGGCGGCGATGGTTTCACGGATGCTCTCTGGCGTCTTGCCGCCCGGCGCGATGAGCGGCAGGTTGGGATAGTGCTTGCGCAGCTCGCGTAGGACCTGGGGCGTGTTCTTGCCGGCGGCGATGTTGAGAATCTTGGCTCCAGCGCGCACCTTGGCGTGGGCATCGTCGTCGCAGCGAACGACCGT
>CABUVB010000218.1 GCA_902494815.1 uncultured Collinsella sp.
AACGGCATGGCCATGGACATCCTCATGCGCCTGGGTGTGTCGTCCGCCTCCATCAAAAAGGCTATCGAGAAACTCACCGCCAAGGACCAGGACAAGAAGCGTCCGCTCGCCGGCGCCGGTGCTGGTCGTCCCGGTGCGGGCCTGCCGTTCTTTAGCGGTTCGGATACCTCTCAGCAAAAGGGGGGTGGCACCGATACGCTTAAGCAGTTCGCGACCAACCTCACGCAGAAGGCGCGCGACGGCGAGCTCGACCCTGTAATTGGTCGCGAAAAGGAAGTCCAGCGTATGATGGAAATTCTTTCGCGCCGCACCAAGAACAACCCGCTCATTCTGGGCGACCCCGGCGTGGGCAAGACGGCCATCGTCGAGGGCCTGGCTCAGCAGATTGCAGCCGGCAACGTGCCCGAGAACCTCATGAACCAGAATATCTGGACGCTCGACCTGCCGGGCCTCGTGGCGGGCGCCAAGTATCGCGGCGAGTTTGAGGAGCGCCTCAAGAACGTGATCCAGGAGGCCACCGAGGCCGACGACGTCATCCTGTTTATCGACGAGATGCACACCATCATCGGTGCCGGTTCTGCCGAGGGCTCCATCGACGCGAGCTCCATGCTCAAACCCGTGCTCGCGCGCGGTGCCTTTCAGATTATCGGTGCCACCACGGCCGAGGAATTCCGCAAGTACCTCACCAAGGACCCGGCCTTCGAGCGTCGCTTCCAGACCATCGATGTCGAGGAGCCGAGCGTCGAGGACACGGTCAAGATCCTGACCGCACTCAAGCCGCGCTACGAGGAGCATCACCATGTGCGCTATACGCAGGGTGCTATCGAGGCCGCCGCGAACCTTTCCAACCGCTACATCCAGGATCGCTTCCTGCCCGATAAGGCCATCGACCTCATCGACGAGGCCGGTGCCCGCGCTCGCATCGCCGCGAATCGCGCGCCCGAGCCGGTGCGCGAGGCCGAGCATCGCATAGAGGAGCTCAAGGCCGCCGCGCAGGAGGCCACCGAGGGCGACGACATGAACAAGGCCGCCGAGATTACCGAGCAGCAGAAGGCCGCCGAGATTGAGCTCGCCGAGGCCAAGGCTGCCTGGACCGCTGAGCTCGACGCCAGCCCGCTCACCATCGATGTGAGTCAGATTGCCGACATCGTGTCCGTGACCTCTGGCGTGCCGGTTTCCTCGCTCACCGAGAGCGAGAGCCGGCGCCTGCTGCAGACCGAAAGCGTGCTCAAGACGCGCATCATCGGCCAGGATGAGGCAGTCGAGGCCGTCGCCAAGGCCGTGCGCCGCAGCCGCTCGCCGCTCAAGGACCCGCGTCGTCCCGGCGGCAGCTTTATCTTCCTGGGTCCCACCGGCACAGGCAAGACCGAGCTCGCCAAGACGCTCGCCGAGTACCTCTTTGGCAGCAAGGACGCGCTCATCAGCTTCGACATGTCGGAGTTCGGCAGCGAGTTCGAGGTCTCCAAGCTTATCGGTAGCCCTCCGGGTTACGTGGGCCACGACGAGGGCGGTCAGCTCACCAAGGCCGTTCGCCGTCATCCGTACTCGGTCGTGCTGTTCGACGAGATCGAGAAGGCGCACCCCGACATCTTCAACATTTTGTTGCAGGTGCTGGAGGAGGGCCGCCTGACCGATAGCCAGGGCAAGACGGTCGACTTCCGCAATACCGTGATCATCATGACGTCCAACGTGGGCGCCCGCGAGATCGCGCAGGATGCGAGCGTCGGTTTTGGCACCACCGGCGAGCAGGGTCTCACGTCGAGCGAGATCCGCGGCCGTGCGATGGGCGAGCTCAAGCGCCTGTTCCGCCCCGAGCTGCTCAATCGTATCGACGATATTGTGGTGTTCCAGAAGCTCTCGGGCGAGAATCTCACCAAGATTGCGCACCTGCTGGTGGACGATCTGCGCCAGCGCCTGATTGCCAACGGCATGAACATCAAGCTTACCGATGCGGCCTACGACAAGATTGTGGCGGAGGGTACCGACCTCACCAACGGCGCGCGTCCGCTGCGTCGTGCCATCCAAAAGCTCATCGAGGATCCGCTGTCCGAGGAGCTGCTGGCCGGCGAGTGGGGCGAGGGCGATACCGTCCTGTGCGACGTGGCCGACGGCAAGTTTGTCTTTAGCCACGGCACGGGTGAGATCCCGGCGCCGCGTCCGGCGGGTGCGCTCGGGGGCGATACCGCTCCGGCGGCGCCGCACACCGGAAACGCTGCGCCTGTGAGCAGCGGCGTGAGCTCGGGCCCCGGCGGCATGATGCAAGCCGGTTCCGGCGCGCTGTAGGTTGTGGCGACAATTTGATACGTGTAATCGAGGCGTTCTGGCAAGGGCGCCTCGATTTGTAGAGCTGCGAAGTTGTGACCGTTACGCCATGCGGTTCGCCGTTAGCCGATGATGCGAGAGCGCTCGGCGTATTCGACTGGTTTATGCAAACAAAGTCTGGGAATATACAAGGCGCATGTCTTATTGTCTAACCAGTTGCGCCAAGGAGGCACCATGGACTACAAGATTACCGGCTACGAGCCCGCCCAGCTGTTCCATTTCTTTGAGGAGGTCAGCGCGATCCCCCGTGGGTCTGGCAACGAG
>CABUVB010000219.1 GCA_902494815.1 uncultured Collinsella sp.
CTTGTTTTGAAAAGTGGGCTCCGCGAACTTCTCAAAACAAGGCAGGCACCCCGGCCCTCGTCCGTAAACTCTTCCGCTGGGCGAGCCATAGACGCCGCGTACCGATACGGTAAAGTGGCGGCTTGAAATTGGTGCTATATTCAGCTTGAGTTGTTTAATGCTAGTACGGGAGGGTGATATGGGGCTGTTCAAGAAGAAAAACCCGCAGGATGCCTTTGATCCCGATGTGTTTACCATCACGGATACGATTTTGGACCCACCGCGGTTTACGTTTTTGCCGGCTATCTACCAGGATGCCACGCGCCGCAAGTGGGCCGTGCATCAGCGCGGCGGCGAGCCGAAGATTTTTGACTATGCGGATGTGCTGCAGTGCGAGATTGCCGAGACCGGAAATCCCGAGGATGTGCCGGAGCTCAGCAAACGCGAACTGGCTCAGCAGATTTTGATTAATCCAGCTCAGGCTACCAAAAACAACGCTGCCAAGCGTAATATGTGCCTTGGTATGGGTGTCATCGTTGTCGTGCAAACCGGCAAGGATGAGATTTCGAAGCTTGAGATTCCGGTGACCGCGGGCGAAGTCAAGCGAGACTCCGGCCTATATCGGTCGTATCGGAACGTTGCGGAGCAGATCAAAGAAGCCTTCGACGCCATGAGGCGTCCGGAGCAATGATTCCTGCAGCATCAAGCAGTTGAGGAGTCTTGCCCATGCCGAGTGAACCATATGCGATTCCGCCCAAAGACCGCGCCTTTGAGGGCATTCTTTGGTATATCAAACATTATGACCTGCAGAGTGGCGACCGGCTGCCCGCCGAGCGTGTGCTCTGTGAAGAGCTGGGCGTGTCGCGCACGGCGTTGCGTGCTGCGATCACGCGCCTTATTTCGTGCGGAACTTTGGAAAGCCGCCGCGGTTCGGGCACCTATGTGTGTCCTCCCAAACCGCTGAACATCTTTCAGGAAACATGGAACTATACGCAGGCGGTGGAGAGGGTTGGCTCAAAGTCGACCGCGCGCCTGGTTTGGTCCAAGGTCGTGTATGCCGATATCGATCTTGCCCAAAAAGCCCAGATCGACCTGGGCATGCCGCTCTTCTGCATTCGGCGCGTGCGTGTGGTCAACGGTTCCCCGGCATCGATCGAGACGGCTTACGTCAATCTGTCTTTGTGCCCCTCGCTTCCCGATCACGATTTTGAGCAGGAAAGCCTCTACGACGTTTTGCTCAAGGAGGGGAATGTCCATGTGACGCACGGCAAGGAGCATATTTCCATCAGCCGTCTGAACGCCGACGAGGCCAAGTTGCTGAATGCTCAGGAGGGCACGCCGGTGTTTTACAAGGCTTCGCACGAGCGCGACGAGACCGATGGCTTTGTCGAGTATTGCAAGTCCGTGATTCTGCCGACCAAGTATCGTTTTGCCGATAACGGCGAGGCAGACGGCGTTGCGACGAAGGTGGGTGTCGAATGGCTGATGCAGTAGAAGACTTGCCGGTTTACAAACAAATTCGCCGCTGCATTGCGGAGCGAATCGAGCGCGGCGACTACCCGACGGGCTCGATGATTCCGTCCGAAAACGAGCTGGCCGAGGAGTTTGGCACGACACGCCTGACAATCCGAAGCGCCATGGACGAGCTGGTCAAAAGTGGCCAGATTCGTCGCGTGCAGGGCAAAGGCGCCTTTGTGGGACACAAGTGGTTTGACGAGCACGAACGCAAGGGCGGCTTCCGCCAGTCGGTTTTGGCATCGGGCGCGACGCCGTCGGTGCGCATCCTGGCGCGCTCCAAACGCTACGCCGGCCCGTATTATGCCGACTTGTTTGGCATCGCCGAGGACGATCTGCTTTACTCGGTGCGCCGCCTCAACTGCATCGATGGTGAGCCCGTATCGATCGAGATGACACTGATTCCGTGCCTGCTGTTTCCGGGCATCGAAGACGTGGACATTTCGGTCTTCAGCCTGTTCGAGACCTACGATATGTTGGGACGCAAGCCAGATCAGTCGGTAGAGAAACTCGATATCGAGGCGCTGGGCGCACGCGATGCGAGTTTGCTCAATCTTGAGCCGGGCGATCTGGCGCTCGTGCTGGAAGGCCTGACCTATGACTCGAGTGGGCAGGCAATCGAGCATGCCAAGTCTTTTACCCGCGGCGACGCCGGCGGATATACCTACAACTATTAGCGTCTAGAGCGTCCCTGCGCATGGCGGGGGCGCTCGTTTTTACGGATATATGTCGCTTGACCGATGAGCGGCAAAAACTGACCGTCTACCGAGAGGGGAGGATGAAATCATAAAATCGGTATTAAAAACGGCTAACCTGTAATCGTTCACTGGTATTAAGAACCTTTGAATTGTTGAGCTTGGGGCCAAGATGTCCACAAGGTTAAGCGGTGCGACGGGGCGGCAAGCCCGTTCATTCCGTGCGACAATTCAAACTGCTCGTGAAAGGAGCGGGAATGAAGGAGACCGAGAAGATCGAGATCATGCACTTCGACCAGGAGGGCTACCTCGAGGACGGCAGGAACGTCTACGAGGCCGGCAAGAAGATGACCGCCCTGGCCGACCGCGTGCACGA
>CABUVB010000220.1 GCA_902494815.1 uncultured Collinsella sp.
GCGCTACAATGGTCACTCACACGAAACGTACCCAACGAAAGGAACCATGTGAAGGTCATCATCTATACCGACGGCTCGGCCCGATCAAATCCGGGACGCGGCGGCTACGGCGCCGTGCTTAAATACACCAACCCCGCCGGCAAGACCTTCACCTCCGAGCTTTCGCGTGGCTACGCCAAGACCACCAACAACCGCATGGAGCTCATGGCGGTCATCGTGGCGCTCGAGGCACTCAACCGCCCCTGCGAGGTCGAAGTCCATTCCGATTCGCAGTACGTCGTCAACGCCTTTAACAAGCACTGGATCGACGGCTGGAAAAAGCGCGGATGGAAAACCGCCAACAAGCAGCCCGTCAAGAACCGCGACCTATGGGAGCGCCTGCTTGCCGCAAAGAGTAAGCATAAGGTGGAGTTCATCTGGGTTAAGGGGCATGCCGGCCACGAGCTCAATGAGCGCTGCGACGAGCTCGCCACCACCGCGGCCGACGGAGCCAATCTCGATATCGACACCGGCTTTAACGAGAGCGACCTGTAACGGCGTTTTCGCACGCCATTTCTTGCCCCCTCGCGCTACACTCATCCTGTAAACCGAACGGCACGAGGGGGATACATGCTGCGCATCGCAACCATCGGCACATCCATGATTACCGACGACTTTATCCAAGTCGTCAACGCCAACGACCAAGCCGCGTTTGTGGGTACGCTCTCGCGCGATGCAGATCGCGGCGCCGCCTTCACCGCTAAGCACGGCGGCGAACGCAACTTCACCGCACTCGACGAGCTCGCGTCCGCCGACGACGTCGATGCCGTCTACATCGGCAGCCCCAACGCACTCCATCACGAGCAGGCGCTCGCCTGCATCGCCGGCGGTAAGCACGTTATCGTCGAAAAGCCCTTCTGCGCCACCGAGGCGCAAGCGCTCGAGGTCTTCCGGGCTGCCGAGGCAGCTGGCGTCGTGGCTCTCGAGGCCATGCGCCCGCTTCACGATCCCGCTTTCCACGCCATTGAGGACGCTCTGGGCGAAATTGCGCCCATTCGCCGCGCCTCATTGCGCTTTGGCAAATATTCCTCGCGCTACAACGAGATTCTCGCGGGACGCGCCACCAATATCTTCGACTGCAATATGGCATCGGGTTCCCTCATGGATATTGGCGTCTACACCGTCGAGCCCATGGTCGAGATTTTCGGCATGCCCTCCGGCCTCACGAGCATGGCTACTCTGCTCGACCCCACCACGCAACAGCTCACGCACGGCCCCATCGATGGCTGCGGTTCCATCCTCGCCAGCTACGGCGGTGGCCGTATCTCCGTCGAGCTCGCGCACTCCAAAATTACGAATGACCTGCTGCCCTCACAGATCGAAGGCGAGCGTGGCACTATCCAGATCGACCATCTGTCCACGCCCCGCAACGTCCGCATCGACTATCGCGGCGATGTCGTACGCGGCTCGGCGACCGAGGCACCACGCGAACAGGGCGACAACAGCCTCGTTCTCGACCTACCCAAATCGAGCAACACTATGGAATACGAACTCACAGACTTTATCACCGCCATCGACGGCATCGATAACGTCAAGGAAGAGATTTGGGAGACCCCGGCGGGACGTCACGAGCTTGGCCACTACCGCGATGTCACACTCGTCTCACTGCGTATCATGGATGCCGTGCGCCAGCAGGCCGGCATAACCTTCCCGGCCGACGCAGGCAAGCAGGCATAGCGATGGGCTTCTTCGACAAGCTTTTCTCGGGCGTCACCGGCGGCAGCCGCGAACCCCAAAAGCCCTCTGGCGTCGAGCTCGGGTTGCGCCGCAGGCTTACCGTACTCGCAAGCGACGAGGCCACTCAAGACACTCCCCTGCGCTATTTCCTGCGCTGGGCGGGGCAAGTCCAAGGCGTTGGTTTTCGCTTTACCAACACCAACCTCGCGCAGGCACGCGCACTCACCGGCTGGGTGCGTAACATGGAAGACGGCTCAGTCGAGATGGAGATACAGGGAGCTCCGGCAAGCATCCTATCTCATCTCGGGGCACTTCATGCCTCCTACGAGCGCATGGGAACGCGTTTTCGCCTTGTAGATGCCCAGGCCCGAGCCCCACTTGCCAATGAAGACGGTTTCAGTCCTCATTATTAGTATTGTGTGCTAAATACGGTATCATTTACCTACGACCATTGATAGAAAAGAGGCGAGGCGCATGGCGGTGCAAAGAAGGAATACCAAGCAGCGAAAGCTGGTTCTTGACGCCGTGCGCCAAAGCTATAACCATCCCACCGCCGACGAAATCTACAACGTCGTGCGCGCGCAGGATGACAAAATCAGCCGCGGTACGGTCTACCGCAACCTCAATCTCTTGGCAGATGCCGGAGAAATCCTCTCAATCAAGACGCCGGGCGGGAGTCGCTTCGATCGCACCATCGAGCCGCACGCACATATCATCTGCACCTCATGCAGCCGCGTCATCGACGTACCGCTCCCCTTCGATGCCCAGCTCGACGCCAAAGCGTCCGAGCAAATCGGCTGGCACGTCACGTCGCACTA
>CABUVB010000221.1 GCA_902494815.1 uncultured Collinsella sp.
ATGCCCTGGACCTTCTCGTTGGCGCTCTTGAACACCTTCGAGCTGCTGGAAAGCGAATCGGCGACCGCCTGCAGCGCGGACACGTTAATCATGCCGTCCTGGAACAGCTTGCCGGGCGTAGCCTGCGAGAGGTTATCGGCCATGGGAACCAGCGCATTGCTCGAGACATCGGACAGGGCGTCAATCATGGTGCGGGCCGCATTGATATCGCTGCCATACACCGGGATAAACGAAGCCGCCGCCCACAGCGGGCTCGAGGTCTCCGCCTTCATGCTGTTACAGAGCTCATCGATCTTCTTCGCGTCGTCAGGCAGCGTCGAAAAATCGCCCGACGTGACCTTGTCCTTAAGGCCACCGACGATCTCGACAGCCTCCTTCGCTTCGCTCTTTACGGTCTTTGCCGAGTTAAGCAGCATAAAGCCGCTTGCGCCAAGCGCAACGAGAAGCACCGCGACTACAGCGGCAATAATGGCGCCGGTGTGACGCTTTTTGCGCTCGCCCTTGCGATGGCGATGACGGACCAGACCGTCAGAGGTCGAACTCGACGAAGCGTCGCTACCGTAGTTCAAGCCAAAATCGTAATAATCTTCCTTGGAACCCGAGCCCGCAAACTCGGCACCGCTATCATCCAGGCGGGCAAACGTGCCAGTCTCGGAGGCGCCGGTGTAAATCGTGCCAAGGTTACCCGTAAGCCCCGCGCCACCGGCAGAGGGAGTATTGTTGGCGGCCTTGTCGGCATTAACGTTACCGGCGGCATTCGCGGCGTTGGCAGCACCTGCGTTGTTCGCGGGTACCGAAGGAGCCCCGCTCGGCTGCGACGTGGAGGTTGCACCGCCCGCAAAGACATTCCCTCTTGCACGGCCGGTCTTTTTTGCCTTTTGAGACTGCTCGTACAGAGCGGTAAACATCGCCGTCTCGCCCGGGGACACGCGCTTACCGGAACCGCCCTGTCCAGCGCCGCCCGGCGTGCCGGCCTTACCAGCCCCGTTCGGACGCGGCGGAACTGCAGGGCGGCCGCTATCGCTGCCCTTAAAGTGATTACCAGCCATAAAGAAATCCTCGCAATTGAGTCGCAATGAAAAAGTCCATAACGTTGCTAGTTTATGGCATTTTGAGCATCGACAGCTAAACTCCAGACACGGACATCAATTGGCGAAAATGCGGCACAACACCTTTTCTGTCTTGGCGGCGGCGCTAGCTACACCGTAAGGAACATCATCACGATGATCATGGCAAAGCCGATAAGGTCGGTCGGCAAAAACACCGTGCCCAGCATAACGGCACTCGTGATGGTCGCCGAGACCGGCTCCACGGTTCCGATGAGGCTTGCGCGGACCGAGCCAATGTCCTTAACGCCCTGCATATAGAGCATGTAGGCAAAAAACGAACCGATGACCACGAACACCGCGAGCGCCTCGATACCGGCAACATCGAGCGCCGGCATATGCGCCCAAGGGCGAACGAAAGCACACGAAACGATGCCCGCCGTGAGCATAGCCGAACCCGTAACGATAGGACTGCCGTATTCGGGCAGGATCTTGGCGGGAATCACCGCCATACAGGTGGCGCTGACCGCACACATAAGGCCCGCAACCAGGCCGAGCGGCGAGATGCTCAGGCTGGTGGGATCACCGCCGGTAGCGATTAAAAAGGTACCGCCGAGGGCCAGACCAATGCCAATCGCCTCGCGAGCGCGCGGCATGCGGCGATCGACCACGCAGGTGTAGCCCATGATGATGACCAGCTGCAGACACTGAAGCACCGTCGCAGTTCCGGCATTGGTCAGACGCACGGCCGAAAGATAGCAGAACTGGTTGAACAGCAGGCCAAAAGCGGTAAAAAGTAGCAGCTGCTTGCGATCAGCGGGCGTGGTCCAGAGCTTGACCAGACGCTCGCGATCGCGCGTGACCACCACGGCCATAAAGAGCAGACCGGCGAGAATCTGGCGCACACTCATAAGCCACAGGGTATCAACGTGATAGGTATCGAACAGGAAGCTCGCGCTGGTACCCGAAAAACCCCAAAACGAACCACCCACCAGCGTGGCCAGAACGCCCGTAATCATCTTGCGCGTCGACGCACTGTTCAGGCGGTCGCGCCATGCACGGCGGGTACTGCGGCTGAGCTCGTCAGTGCCCTCGGGCACATCAATGTTCGATATATCGGTCATCGGCACCGAAGCCCCTGCGCCTTCGACCTGCTCGACACACTCTTTGCTCATTCCACTCCCCCGAAACAGTCTGGAAGCAATTCGGCTTACCTTACCACGGCAAAGGCACCAGCTGGAGGCTTGTCCGTTTATCGGTAGGACAATTCCGCAGACGTCTTTCCATAGCTCGATACCACAATGGGCTTGCATTATGCAACAGCCAAATCGCGGCAGCAGGCTCTTTTGAAATGGATATGACAAAGCCCCCGAATTCCACAATGTAAGCGATTTTTAAAAATGTTCTTGCCACCGAGTTCAGGCTCCGTTATATTATCCCTTGCGCGCTTGCGCACCCTTGATCGGGCGTTTAGCTCAGGGG
>CABUVB010000222.1 GCA_902494815.1 uncultured Collinsella sp.
ATTGCGCATCGCAGCCGAGCAGTGCCCTGCGCCGGTGCGGGCGAAAAGATCTCGCGCTCGTCTTCGGATGCCAGCGTCGCCCGCAGTGCGCTTTGCCAAAGCCGCGCCGCCTCCAAAGCGGAAGGAGAAAGTGCGTCGAATTGCTCGACCCGCCCGCGGACATCATGCGCGCTGGGGTCCACAGAGACGGCATCTCGGTCGATGCCCTCCGAAGCCAAAGGCAAAACCGGTGCATCCGGAAGCTTGCAAGCGTAGTAGCCACGCCGCGGCTTTGAGCAAATATAGCCCTCGGCAAGTAGCTGGCTATATGCATTCTCGATAGTAATGACACTGATTCCCAGATGACTGGCAAAGGCGCGCTTAGACGGCAAATGCTCCCCCGCCACAATGCGTCCAGCTACGATATCATCTCGAATTTGCTGGTAAACATACTCATAGAGCGATGCTTCGCCGCGTTTTTCCAAATTGTAGTCAAGCATGAGCCTATCACCTGACCTTATTAAGTCATTCAATCTGGTATTAGTCTGACCTTGTAATTATCTCGAAAACTGAGTATTTTGTCATACCCAGCTCCCCGATAGGATGTTCCGTCAAGCAATGCACATGCCAACCAAGGGAGCAACCATGGCAGAACAGAACAGCAAGGCCGACCGCGTCAAACTCAATCGCGAGCTCGCGCAGATGCTCAAGGGCGGCGTCATCATGGACGTTACCACGCCCGAGCAGGCACGCATCGCCGAGGAGGCAGGCGCCTGCGCCGTCATGGCCCTCGAGCGCATCCCGGCCGACATCCGTGCCGCAGGCGGCGTCTCGCGCATGAGCGACCCCAAGATGATCAAGGGCATCCAGGAGGCCGTCTCCATCCCCGTCATGGCCAAGTGCCGCATCGGTCACATCGTCGAGGCGCAGGTCCTGCAGGCCATCGAGATCGACTACATCGATGAGTCCGAGGTTCTCTCCCCTGCCGATGACGTCTATCACATCGACAAGACCCAGTTTGACGTGCCGTTTGTCTGCGGCGCCCGCGATCTGGGCGAGGCGCTGCGCCGTGTTGCCGAAGGCGCCACGATGATTCGCACCAAGGGTGAGCCGGGTACGGGCGACGTCGTTCAGGCCGTGCGTCACATGCGCAAGATCCAAAAGCAGATCCGTGACGTTGTTGCCCTGCGCAACGACGAGCTCTTTGAGGCAGCCAAGCAACTGCAGGTTCCGGTCGAGCTGGTGCGCGAGGTCCATGCCACGGGTAAGCTTCCCGTCGTGAACTTTGCCGCCGGCGGCGTAGCGACCCCCGCCGACGCCGCGCTGATGATGCAGCTGGGCGCCGAAGGCGTGTTTGTCGGCTCGGGCATCTTTAAGAGCGGCGACCCCGCCAAGCGCGCAGCCGCCATCGTCAAGGCCGTGGCAAACTTCACCGATGCCAAGCTCATTGCCGAGCTTTCAGAGGACCTGGGCGAGGCCATGGTGGGCATCAACGCCGACGAGATCGAGATTATCATGGAAGAGCGCGGGCGCTAGTCCAGCAGAAAGGATCGCACATGAGCGATTATGCAGACCAAACGGTCGCCGTGCTGGCGGTCCAAGGCGCTTTTGCCGAGCACGAGGCAAGACTATCCGGGCTTGGCGCACACTGTATTGAGCTGAGGCAGGCGGCTGATTTGAAGCAGGACTTTGACCGTCTGGTACTTCCCGGCGGCGAGTCCACCGTTCAAGGGAAGCTGCTTGCCGAGCTCGGCATGCTCGAGGAGCTTCGTGCCCGTATCGCTGAAGGCATGCCCGTCCTGGGCACCTGCGCCGGCTTGATTCTGCTGGCGCGCGACCTTGCCGCCCACGACGATAAGGGGACGCCGCGCCTGGCAACCATGGATGTGCTCGTCGAGCGCAATGCCTACGGCAGGCAGCTCGGCAGCTTTCGAACCAAGGGGCAGGTAGCCGGCATCGACGGTGAAGTGCCGCTGACGTTTATCCGCGCGCCCCGCATCGTTGAGGTGCACGGCGATGCCGAGGCCCTGGCCGAAGTCGATGGCCGCATCGTCGCCGCCCGCCAAGACAACCAGCTCGGCGTAACCTTCCACCCCGAACTCGACGAAGACACCCGCCTCCACGAACTGTTCCTACAAATGTAGGCGGAGTAGAAACGAGCGTGGGTTTTCGGACACATAACAAATGAGAGTGGATAATCCCCCACTTTGAACTTGGATGCAGGCTCAAACCGGGAGATTATCCACTCTCATGCTATGCAATCGTTGGGGACGTTCTTAAACGACTAGTCAAACAAGAACGTCCCCAACGACTACCAAAATAAACCTGTCCCTTTTTGGCAGGTTTTGATCAAGGTAACGCCGATGTTTTGGCACCGACAGACACTATGACCCAATCCGAGGGCACTAAAAAGATAGGAGCCCCCGCTCGTGACCGCGGGTCGGGGCTGCGACAATGATGTTGAAGTGCCATAGGCGCAGCCGCGCCGCAACGA
>CABUVB010000223.1 GCA_902494815.1 uncultured Collinsella sp.
ACCTGCTTCTCGTGGTCGGACAGCACCGTAGACTTACGCTGCTGGCCGGCGATAACGACTTCCACCGACTCCTCAAAATCGTCCTGCGTGGCGCGTTTGCGACCCTCACGGACGGCGCGCAGGGCGCCCTCGTTGATGATGTTGGCCAGGTCGGCGCCCGAGGCACCGGGCGTGGCGCGGGCAATCGCGGTCAGGTCGATCGGCGGCTGCGTCTTCACGCTCTTGGCATGCAGCTCAAGAATGTTCTTACGGCCGGTCAGGTCGGGCAGCTCAACGGGGATGCGGCGGTCAAAACGACCGGGGCGCAGCAAGGCGGGATCAAGGCTATCGGGGCGGTTGGTAGCAGCGAGAACGACAATACCCTTGTGGTTATCGAAGCCGTCCATCTCGGTCAGCAGCTGGTTGAGCGTCTGCTCGCGCTCGTCGTTGCCACTAAAGCCGCCGCCATCGCGCTTCTTGCCGATGGTATCGATCTCATCGATAAAGACGATGCACGGGGCCTTTTCCTTGGCCTGCTTAAACAGGTCACGAACCTTAGCAGCGCCGCGACCGACAAACATCTCAACGAACTCAGAGCCCGAAATGCTAAAGAACGGAACGCCCGCCTCGCCGGCAACAGCCTTGGCAAGCAGGGTCTTACCGGTACCCGGAGGGCCGACAAGGAGAGCACCGCGCGGCAACTTGGCGCCGATCTCCTCATAGCGCTGCGGCTTCTCCAGAAAGTCGACGACCTCCTTGAGAGACTCCTTGGCCTCTTCCTGGCCGGCGACGTCCTTAAAGGTCACGCCCACGTCCTTGGAGGCGATCACGCGCGCGCCGGACTTACCCAGTCCGCCGCCGCCAAAACCGCCGCCGCCAAAGTTCATCGACGGGCCGTCATCGCCCATAGCCTTCTTCATGCGGCGGTTGAGCCACCAACCGATGAGGAAGAAAATCGCCATGGGAAGAATGAGAGTGAGCAGGTAGTAGGTCATCAAACCCGAGTTTTTATCGGGAACGACCGACTCCAGCGAAGCGCCAGACTCAAGCACGCGATCGGTAAAGCCCGCATCATTCGGCACACCGGTCGTCTTATAGGCGATGTTCTCGTCCTCGCCCTTCTTGGTGTAATAAATCGTATAGTCGTCGGTGTTGTACTCGACCTTTTCGACGCTCTTCTTGTCGAGCGCTTTCACAAACGTCGAGTAATCGGTCTCCGTAATCTGCTGCGTGTGACCGATGTTGGGGAACAGAACGGTCGAGAGCACGAGGTAGACGACGAAGGCGATGAGCACGTAGAGGATCATATTCCGTCTACGCTTGTTGTCATCCATCTCCATCTGCTTGAACTCCATCTACTGGGGTTGATAATGCTTTCTAGAATACCCAACCCGGACGGCGATAAACCGACGCCGGGCACGAAAGGACAGAGATGGCATCACTGTAAGTCGGCAAGGTTCAAATCTATACAGGCGACGGCAAGGGCAAGACGACGGCTGCTTTGGGGCGCGAGAGGATGTCGAGGAACTGATTGCGATAAAGCCCGCCACCACGGAGCTCTTGCTCACCGGCCGCGGGCTGCTGCCGTTGACCGACCTTGCGGACTTAGTCACCGAAATGCGCCCCGTCAAACACTACTTCGACGAAGGACTCCTAGCCCGCCAAGGCATCGAATACTAGCCATTGGGGACGTCCCGAATGGCTAGGCGGTGGCGCGGCCGAGCCAGTTGCCGCTGTGATGGTAGACGGTGAACATCATGGCGGTGATTACCCAGGTTACGGGGTAGACAAGCAGCAGGTGCTCAAGCGACGGATCGAAGGGCATGATCGCAAACACCCAAATCACTCTGAGTACGACGGTGCCAAAGATGGTGAGCATCATAGGCTGCAGACTCACGCCGGCGCCGCGGATGGAACCCGAGGCGTTCTCGATAATCGAGAAAATCGCATAGAACGGCGCAATGAAATGGAGGATAGTCGTGGTGTACGCCGAAATCGAAGCATCGTCGACAAACAAACGCGACAGCGGGCCCGAGAACACCAGGAGCACGGCAGACAGGCCACCAATGAGCATAAACGAAAGCACAAGCGACGTATGGTAACCCTTGCGCATGCGCTCGTAGTTGCGCGCGCCAAAGTTCTGCGCCGAGAACGTAGTGATCGATACGCCGAGCGCCTCGGTCACCATCCAGATAATGCCATCTAAGCGGCCCGAAAGACCCCACGCCGTGGTGACATCGGCACCAAACGAGTTGACCGACACCTGAATCAAAACGTTGGAAATCGAATACGCAGCAGACTGAAAGCCAAGCGGCAGACCACACGAGATCATGCTCTTACAAATGCCAGGATCAATGCCGAGTTTGGACAGACACTATGACCCAATCCGAGGGCACTGAAAAGGCAGGAGCCCCCGCTCGTGACCGCGGGTCGGGGCTGCGACAATGATGTCGAAGTGCCATAGGCGCAGCCGCGCCGCAACGA
>CABUVB010000224.1 GCA_902494815.1 uncultured Collinsella sp.
AACGGCCGTGTAGGCGGTTCATGGCGATGGCCATGCACTCGTGTGCCTCTTTGCTGATGGAGCCATACGACATAGCGCCGGTGTTAAAGCGGCGGACGATGTTGAGCGCGGGCTCGACCTCGTCGAGTGCCACCGGAGTGCGGCCGCTGGCATCAAAGTCCAGCAGGTCGCGCAGGCGCACGGCACGGCCGGTGCGGTGCAGGCGGGCGCTGTACTCCTTAAAGGTGTTGTAGCTGTCCTCACGGCAGGCGGTCTGCAGCAAGTAGACAGTCTGCGGATCGATGAGGTGATCCTCGCCGCCGAGCGGGCGCCACTTGGTCAGGCCCAGCGTGGGCAGTTGATCGGGAGCCGGGCTCTTAAGGATAGCGAGCGCGGCGTCGTAACGCTCGTTTTGCTCGCGCTCAACGTCCTCGACACCCATACCGCCCACACGGCTCACCGTGCCGGCGAAGTACGCGTTGACGAACTCCGGCGTAAAGCCCACGGCCTCGAAGATCTGCGCCGAATGGTAGCTCTGCACCGTGGAGATGCCCATCTTGGACATGATGGAGACGATGCCCGCCGTCGCGGCCTTGTTGTAGTTGGCGATGCCCTGCTCGGCCGTCACGTCCAAATCGCCGCGTGTCGCCAGATCGCGGATGCACGCATGTGCGTTGTACGGATAGATGCCGCTCGCGGAGTAGCCCACCAGTGCCGCAAAGTCATGCGGGGACACGGCGTCGCCGCACTCCACCACGATGTCGGCAAAGGTGCGCACGCCGGCGCGGATCAGGTGGTTGTGTACGCAGCCCACGGCAAGCAGCGACGGCACGGGCACCTCGCCCGCAGCGGCACGATCGCTCAACACCACGATGTTCACGCCGTCGCGGACCGCAGCCTCAACGTCCTCGGCAAGCTGCTTGAGCGCAGCCTGCAGCGCGCCCTCGCCGGCATCGCGGCGGTAGACGGCACGGAAGCGGCGAGTCTTAAAGCCCACGCGGTCGATGGCACAGATACGCTCGAACTCCTCCTCGTTGAGCAACGGGCGCTCCAAGCGCACCAGCTGGCAGGCCGTGCGGGAATCCTCGAGCAAGTTGCCGTGGTTGCCCAGGTAGAGCGTGGTCGAGGTGACCATGTGCTCGCGCAGGGCATCGATCGGCGGATTCGTGACCTGGGCGAACAGCTGATAGAAGTAATCGAAGAACGAACGCGTCTTCTTGGACAGGCAGGCCAGCGGCGCGTCGATGCCCATCGAGGCGAGCGGTGCCTTGCCCTGCTGGGCCATGGGACGCACGACCTCGTCGACGTCATCCCAGTGGTAGCCGAGCTTGGCCATGCGCACGGCGGCGGGCACCTCGGCGTCCTCAGCGGGCGTTGCCGCAACGGGCTCATCGAGCGCGTCAACGGTCAGCGTCTCCTCGGCAATCCAATCACGGTAGGGCTTTTCCTTGGCATAACGGGCGCGCAGCTCGTCGTTGTAGATGACGCGCCCGCGGGCAAAGTCAACCTCGAGCATCTGGCCCGGCCCCAGACAGCCGCTCGTCAGGATGTTCTCGGGGCTCACCTCGATGGTGCCCACCTCGCTTGCCAGCATAAAGCGGCCGTCGCGCGTCACGTAGTAACGAGCGGGACGCAGGCCGTTGCGGTCGAGGGCGGCACCCAGCGTGCGACCGTCGGTAAAAGCGATGGCCGCCGGGCCGTCCCACGGCTCCATGAGCATGGACTGGTAAGCGTCGTAGGCGCGGCGCTCCTCGCTCAGGCTGTCGTTGTGGTCCCACGGCTCGGGCAGCAGCATGGATGCAGCACGCGTAAGCGGGCGACCGTTCATGACCAAAAACTCGAGCACATTGTCCAGAATCGCGGAATCGGAGCCCTCACGGTTGATGATGGGCATCACACGCTCAAGATCATGCTGCAGCACGGGGCTGTACAGGTTGGGCTCGCGGGCACGAATCCAGTTGACGTTGCCCTTGAGGGTGTTGATCTCGCCGTTGTGGATGATAAAGCGGTTGGGGTGCGCGCGTTCCCAGCTGGGCGTGGTGTTGGTGGAGTAGCGCGAGTGGACGAGCGCCACGGCCGTCTTGACGGCGGCGTCGTTGAGGTCGATGAAGAAGCGGCGCATCTGCGTGGCGACCAGCATGCCCTTGTACACGATAGTGCGCGAGCTCATGGAGCACACGTAGAAGATCTTATCGCGCAGGGCAAACTCGGCGTCGGCCTTCTTTTCGATGGTGCGGCGGCACACGTACAGACGGCGCTCGAAGGCGTCGCCCGCCGGCGTGTCGTCCGGACGACCCAGGAAGGCCTGCAGGATAGTAGGCATACAGGCGCGGGCCGTCTCGCCCAGGTCGTGCGGGTCAACCGGCACCTCGCGCCAAAAGAGCAGCGGCACGCCGGCCTCGGCGCAGCCCTCCTCAAACACGCGACGGGCATCCTCTACGCCCTTGTCGTCCTGCGGAAAGAACAGCATGGCCACGCC
>CABUVB010000225.1 GCA_902494815.1 uncultured Collinsella sp.
CGGGTATCCTAATGCCAACGTGTGCCTATCAGAGGAGAGACCATGCTGTTGTCCGGTATCATCGCCGCCCTTACCAGCCTTTTGATTCCCATCATCATTCTGTTGCTACTGCTTCCCAACGCCTGCTATGTCGTTGAACAACAGCATGCCGTGATCATCGAGCGCCTGGGTAAGTTCAATCGCATCGTCAACGCGGGCTTCCACATGAAGGTGCCCGTGATCGACCGCAAGGCCGCCACGGTGAGTCTGCGCACCATGAAAAACGGTTTTGGCATCGACGTTAAGACCCAGGACAACGTGACCATCGGCCTTGAGGTCTCTGCTCAGTACCACGTGAGCTATGACATGGGCGCCGGCCCGGCAGATTCGGGTATCTACAAGAGCTACTACATGCTGCAGGAGCCCGTCGACCAGATGCGTGACTTCATCACCGACGCCCTACGCTCTTCGATTCCCGTCTACACACTCGATGAGGTCTTTGCCAAGAAGGATGACATCGCCAAGGATGTCAACGCTACCGTTTCCGAGCAGATGGCCGCCTACGGCTTCACCCTCGTGTCGACGCTCATCACCAAAATCGCACTGCCGACCGAGGTCGAGAACTCCATGAACGACATCAACGCCGCCCAGCGCAAGCGCGCTGCGGCACAGGAGCTCGCCGAGGCCGACCGCATCAAGCGCGTCACCGAGGCGACCGCCGAGGCCGAGGCTATGGAAAAGGCGGGCGAGGGCATCGCCAACCAGCGCAAGGCCATTGCACTGGGTATCAAAGATTCGCTCGAGATCATCCAGGAGACGGGTGTCGGCAATGACGAGGCCAACCAACTGTTCATGTTTACGCAGTGGTCCGAGATGATGACGGAGTTCGCTCGCACGGGTAAAACCTCGACGGTCGTGCTGCCGAGCGACTTTTCGCAGTCGGCCTCGATGTTCGAGCAGATGCTGACCGCCAGCAAAGTTCAAAACGATTCGAAGGAGTAGACGCGCGTGAAATACACCGTCGTTTGCGTCGGTAAGCTCAAGGAGCGCTTTTGGAAGGACGCGTGCGCTGAGTACACCAAGCGCCTAGGTGCCTATGCCAAGGTTGATATCCGCGAGGTGGCCGATATCGACCCGGCTAAGGCGGGCGGCGTGGATGCCGCGCGCGACAAGGAGGGGGCGGCGATTCTTGCTGCCCTGCCGTCTCGAGCGCATGTGATCCTGCTGGCCATTGAGGGCAAAGAGCGCTCGAGCGAGGAGTTTTCGGCGAGGCTCGACGATCTTATGCTGCGAGGCAGCAGCGACATCGCCTTTGTGATTGGCGGATCGGACGGCGTGAGCGATGACGTGCGCGCACGAGCCGACGAGATGCTCAGCTTTGGACGCATTACCTTGCCGCATAACCTGGCGCGTGTGGTGCTGCTAGAGCAGATTTACCGTGCCTGCAAGATCAGCCGTGGCGAGCCGTATCACAAATAGGTCGGCAATACGAAACAATGGCGTGGGACAATACCTTTCGTTTTGAGGAATGTGTCTGAAAGGACTATGAGATATGAAGATTGGATTTGTCGGTTTTGGCAATATGGCGAGCGCTATGGCCGATGGCTGGATCGCTGCCGGTGTAGCTGCGAGCGACATGTGCGCCTGTGCGGATCGCTACGACGCACTGGTTGAGCGCTGCGAGGCGCGCGGCATGGCCGCCTGCCACGATGCCGCCGAGGTTGTCGCCGCATCCGATATCGTGGTCGCTGCGGTCAAACCGTACATGATCGAGAAGGTATTCGCCCCGCTCAAGGATGCTCTTGCCAAAAAGGTCGTTCTGTCGGTTGCCTGGACCTGGGACAGTGCCAAGTGGGAGCAGGTCCTGCCGGGCGTCGCGCATATCTCGACGGTGCCCAACACACCGGTTTCGGTGGGCGAGGGCGTCATCGCTTGCGAGAAGGCTTCCACGCTTAGTGATGAGCAGAGCGCAGTGGTGCTTGATCTGCTTGGCAAACTCGGTGCGGTGGTCGAGCTCGATACGAGTCTGCTGTTTGTGGGCGGCACGGTGGGTGGTTGCGCTCCGGCATTTGTCGCCATGGCAATCGAGGCCCTGGGCGATGCGGCGGTCAAGCACGGTATCCCGCGTGCCGATGCCTATCGCATTGTGAGCCAGATGGTGTTGGGTACGGCAAAGCTGCAGCTTGCAACTGGCCAGCATCCTGCGGCGATGAAGGATGCCGTATGCTCGCCCGGTGGTGCCACCATCAAGGGCGTCGTTGCGCTCGAGGACGCCGGCATGCGCAGCGCCCTGGTCAAGGCAATCGACGCAACTCTCCAGTAAAACCGACCAAAAAAAGGGCTCTTCGGGGGTTTGTGTGGGTTAGCCGCCCGGTAAAAGTGCCCGCCTAGCGGCGGCGGCGCGCCTCGCGTATCGTTGTTTTCCGACCAAAGAAAAAATGAACGCGCGAAGGAACGC
>CABUVB010000226.1 GCA_902494815.1 uncultured Collinsella sp.
GAGCCCGAGGACCGCGACGCCGCCGACGCCATCACCGAGTTCGACAACGACCACGACGGCGTCGCCCGCACCATCATGGCCGCCCTCGCCTAGTCATTGGGGACGTTCTTAAACGACTAGTCGTTGGGGACACTCTTCGCGAAAAGCTGCAAGGACTGTCCCCCACTGCCGGCAGAACAAGAACGTCCCCATCTGTCGGATTAAGCGAGGCCCTCCAGCACGCGACGAAGCTCCTGCTGGACGGCGTGGTCGCGGTTACAACCCACCACGCGATCGGCCACCGCCTTGAGCGCGGGGCGCGCGTTTTCCATCGCGCAGCCCGTGCCGACAAAGCGAATGATCTCGTAGTCGTTCATCGAGTCGCCAAACGCCATGACCTCGTCGCGACCAATGCCGTAATGCTCCGCGAGCTGCGCGATACCCGAGGCCTTCGACACACCAGGCTGCATGGCATCGATCCACGCGTTGCCCGAAGGCGCAAAAGTAAAGAGCTGACCAAGTTCGCGCTGTAGCACGTACGCGCTGTCCATAACCGCACTGTCGTCGCAAAAGATACTCGCTTTGATGATATTTACGCTGGGATCGGGCAGCTCCCAAATGCGCTCGGCATTGGGAAGGTCCTTATCGACCTCACGCACGAACTTGCACTCGTCATCGAGCAGGAAGGACTTGGTTCGGTCAAAGAGCGCAAGATGCAGATTGGGAAACGTCCTGACGGCTTGGGCGAGCCTTCGAATGGCCAGGTGCGAATACACCTCACGGTCTACCATCTTACCGTCGGCGTAGACCTGGGCGCCGTTAGCGGCGACAAAGTCCATCTTGTCGCGAACGGGCGCAAAGAACTCACACAGGCGATCGTAGCGACGACCTGACGATGCGGCGAAATGCACGCCATGCTCGTGTAGCGCCAGAATCAATTCGTAGGTCTCGGGAGGCACCTGGCCGTTTTCGTCAAGCAGTGTGCCGTCCATATCGGATGCAATCAGTTTAAACATAGAAAAGCTCCCTTCGGGCTTGTTGGAATCGAACGTGTATCCGATTCCAACGTACCCAAAGGGAGCTCAAATAAGACTCCGCGGGCGTAAACGTTACAAGAGCCTGGCGGATGCCTCACATACGCCAGGCGGTTCGTGTCCGCAACATCCGACAAGTCAAAGAGTGTCCCGGGCGACTAGTCGTTTAAAAACGTCCCCGATGACTAGTCGGCGTAGGTGAAGGTTGTAACGTCGAACATGCCCTCGGGGCGGATGCGGAGCGTCGGGATGACCGGCAGGGGCAGGAAGATGATGCCCATGATGGGGTCGAGCGGCGGCTCAATACCCATGGCGCGCGCCTTGACCATAAAGTCGTCGTGCTGCGCGGCGACATCCTCGGCCGTGCCCTCGCTCATCAGACCACCAAGCGCCAGCGGAATACGCGCCACGACCTCGCCGTTGCACACTAACACGTGGCCGCCCTGGCCAACAGCTTCGACGGCAGCCATCATATCCGCCGCATTGTCGCCCACCACGCACACGTTGTGCGAGTCGTGGCCGATCGTGGAGGCAATGGCGCCACCGGTGATGGTAAAGCCGCGCACCCAGCCGCGACCGATATGCTTGCCAACGAGCCCCATGCCGGCGGGACCGTCGCCATCGGCACCCTCGGTCTGCAGCGACACGCCGCGGCCATGGCGCTCGATCAGCATAATGCGGCGCAAGTCCTCGTCAGTCTCAGGACGAACCATACCCGTGATGGCCTTACCCGGCACCACGTCAATCACAGCCTCGCCCGGCTTAAAGGCATAGTCAAACACGTCGAGCGAAAGCTTCGGCAGCTTAACGGAAGCGCGCAGCTCATCGGCAAGGGCTGCGACCTCGGCCGTCTCGGGCGCGACCTCGCCCACAAAGGTGCCATCCTGCGCCACCAGGGCACCGGCGGCATACACGCGATGCGGAGCTGTGGCAAACGTCAGGTCGTTGAGCACCAGCAGGTCGGCACGCTTGCCTGGGGCGATCGCGCCGCGGAGCTCATGCGGGTCGCGACAGCCGTGGTCCAGGCCAAATGCCTCAGCCGTGGAAAGGGACGCCATGGAGATGGCGACCACCGGGTCGACGCCAGCCTCGATGGCCACGCGGCAGGCATTGTCGATCATGCCGGTCGAAAGCGCGTCGGAGGGAGCGCGGTCGTCGGTCGCAAAGCAGCAGCGGCGGGCGCGGGCGGGGTTTTCCAGCAGCATCGGGGACAAATTGGCCAGATCGTGGCTGCACGTGCCCTCACGCAGCATCACATACATGCCGCGGGACAGTTTATCGAGCGCCTCCTCGGGAATCGTCGACTCGTGGTCGGCGATAATACCCGCCGCGGCATAGGCGTTGAGGTCCTTGCCGGCAACGAGCGGCGCGTGGCCGTCAACCTGCTTGGACGGCGTCTGGTTGGCAGCATCGATGCGAGC
>CABUVB010000227.1 GCA_902494815.1 uncultured Collinsella sp.
AGCGCCATCAAGCAGGATCGCGTCGAAGATCTGACCTATACGGTTCAAGACGGAAGCGTGGCGGGTCATTACTGGAAGACGAAGAAGGACAAGGGCGATACGAGCGAGCTCAAGAGCTTCTCTTCGACCTATGTCGGCTCCGATTCGCTTGCCGAGCTCATGGCGGAGCACCCCGATGCCAAGTACATCGTCAACACCAACGATCCCGATTTTTGGGGCGACTTGGCGATGAGTGTGCTTCCGACGATCGCCCTTATCGCCATCATGTTCTACTTTATGCGCCAGATGATGGGCGCCAACAACAGGAACATGCAGTTTGGCAAGACCAACGCCAAGACCAACGAGGCCACACGCCCCAAGGTCAAGTTTGAAGACGTTGCCGGCGTGGACGAGGCAGTCGAGGAGCTCGAGGAGATCCGTGACTTTTTGAGCGATCCGGATCGCTATCGCAAGCTGGGCGCCAAGATCCCGCGTGGCGTGTTGCTGGTTGGCCCTCCGGGCACCGGTAAAACGCTGCTGGCCAAGGCCGTTGCCGGCGAGGCGGGCGTGCCGTTCTTTAGCATCTCGGGTTCCGACTTTGTCGAGATGTTCGTAGGTGTCGGCGCCAGCCGTGTGCGTGACCTCTTTAAGGAGGCCAAGTCCCAGGCCCCGTCGATCATCTTCATCGATGAGATCGATGCCGTGGGACGTCAGCGCGGAGCTGGCTTGGGCGGCGGTCACGACGAGCGCGAGCAGACGCTCAACCAGCTGCTGGTCGAGATGGACGGCTTTGAGGAAAGCGAGTCGGTCATCCTGATCGCTACGACCAACCGTCCTGACATCCTGGATCCGGCATTGCTGCGTCCCGGCCGTTTTGACCGTCAGGTTACGGTCGACCGTCCGGATGTGAAGGGCCGCGAGCAGATCTTGCGCGTGCATGCCGAGAACAAGCCGATGGACGAGGACGTTAAGTTTGAGAAGCTCGCCCAGATGACCGTTGGCTTTACTGGTGCCGATTTGGCGAACCTGCTCAACGAGTCTGCGCTGCTGGCCGCTCGCCGTCATCGTTCCGTGATCTCGATGGACGAGGTCGAGGAGTCGATGGAGCGCGTGATTGCCGGACCGCAACGCAAGGGTCGCGTGATGACCGAGGCCGAGCGCACCACGATTGCCTACCACGAGAGCGGTCATGCCCTGGTGGGCCACATCCTGGAGCACTCCGATCCGGTCCACAAGATCTCGATCGTCAGCCGCGGTCAGGCTCTGGGCTACACGCTGCAGCTTCCGCAGGAGGACCACTTCCTCAAGACCAAGAACGAGATGCTCGACGAGCTCGCCGTGTTCTTGGGCGGTCGCGTTGCCGAGGAGCTCATGTGCGATGATATTACGTCGGGCGCGAGCAACGATCTGGAGCGCGCAACCAAGATGGCGCGCGAGATGGTCACGCGCCTGGGCATGAGCGAGGAGCTGGGCACGCAAGTGTTTGGCGAGGCGCAACATCAGGTGTTCCTTGGTCGCGATTACGCCGATCACCAGGATTACTCCGAGGAGACGGCGCGCCGCATCGATATCGAGGTTCAGCGCATTATGCGTGAGGCCCATCGTCGTGCGGTCGAGATTCTGGACGCCCGTCGCGATCAGCTCGATCTGATGGCGAAGGTGCTGCTTGAGCGCGAGACCGTCGAGGGCGACGCCGTGAACGCCCTGCTCGACAACGAGTGGAATGCCTACCTTGAGCGGGAGGGCGATATCCTGGCGGCCAAGGAGGAGCGCAATGCCAAGGCGGCCGGCATGCCGACCAAGAAGCGCGCGCCTCGTATGAGCGAGGAGGAGCTGGCGGCTGATGCCGCGGCCTTTGCGCAGGCGGCCATGCAGGAGGATGCCGAAGCCGCATCCGATGGTGCTGACGATGACCATGCCGTCGCCGAAGCCGACGCCGACACCGACGCCGACAAATAGTCTTTGTGGCGAAAGCCTCCGCGGGGAAACCTGCGGAGGCTTTTCCTTTTGGCCGATATGGGGCCGTCTGTTGATTGGGGACAGACTTAAATGAGCGTTTTCACGCATTTAAGTCTGTCCCCAATTAACATTACTGCGGCACTTTGCTCGGCTAAAGCGTACAATAGCGCCTATGCGAAAGGGGAACAGATGATCAACGAAACTATGTATGCTCGCGGCGCGGAAAGCTCCATCATCCGTGAGATTTTTAGCTATGGCCTTGAGCGCAAGGCGCAGATCGGTGCGGAAAACGTATTCGATTTTTCGCTGGGCAATCCGAGCGTTCCGGCGCCCGCTGCTGTGGCTGAGTCGATTAAGAAGGCCCTGGAGCTGCCGAGCGACCAGCTGCACGGCTACACGCCCGCACCGGGCCTGCCGCAATGTCGTGCCGCTGTGGCCGAATCGCTCAACCGCCGCTTTGGCACGAGCTATGAGGGCAACG
>CABUVB010000228.1 GCA_902494815.1 uncultured Collinsella sp.
CTCCCGGTGTAAATCTGCTTCGTTTCGTGTAGCCATCAGGGTACCCACCAGATGTGAATCGTACGTGACATTTAACAGATACCATCAACTCATCAATAGCTCACCAAGTTGGTGGGATGCGGTTACACCCGGCGGTTGAACTACAATAGGGCTTGCTAATTGTTGTGAATGGCGTTTACGCACGGGAGCATTCTTATGAATCTTCACCTTTCTCAGTCTGATGGCTTTTTGCGTGTGGCGGCGGCCTCGCCCAAGATGCGTGTGGCCGATGTCGAGGGCAATGCCGAGGTGGCGCTGGCGGCTGTTCGCGAGGCTACCGAGCGTGGCGTTCGCGCGCTGGTACTGCCCGAGCTTAACCTGACCGGCTATACCGCGGCCGATCTGTTCCATAACCGCACGCTGCTGCATGCCTGCGAAGCAGCGCTGGTGCACATCCTCGATGAAACCCGTGAGCTGCCGATCGTCTTTACCGTTGGCTTGCCCGTTGCGGTGGCTGAAAACATCTACAACTGCGCCGCCGTGTGCTGTGCGGGTGAGCTTTTGGGTCTTACGGCTAAGAAGTATCTGCCCAACTATGGCGAGTTCTATGAGCGTCGCTGGTTTGCTCCGTCGCCTGCGGATCCCGTGTGGGTTGAATTTGCCGGTCAGGGTCCGGTTCCGCTGGGTTCGGGGCTTGTCTACCGCTGCTGTGATGAGGGTGCCGAGGATATGGTGCTGGGCGTTGAGGTTTGCGAGGACCTGTGGGTGCCGGCGCCGCCTTCGACCGAGATGGCGCTTGCCGGTGCGACGGTGATCCTCAATCCGTCGGCTTCGGACGAGATTATCGGTAAGGCGGATTACCGCCGCAGCCTCATTTCCAACCAGAGCGCGCGCCTGTATTGCGCCTATGCCTACGCGGACGCGAGCGAGGGCGAGTCCACGACCGACATGGTCTTTGCGGGCGAGAACCTCGTCTACGAAAACGGCTCCAAGCTTGCCGCGACCAAACTGCTTACCTGTGATATGGCCGTCGCCGACGTTGACCTTGACCGTCTGGTTGCTGAGCGCCGTCGCTCGACGACATGGACGCGCGCGGACGATGCGCCGGAGGCCGTGACCGTCGAGTTCTCGTTTGAGGGCTCGCTCGCCGAAGAGCCTGTCCTGCGCGATGCGCTCGGCATAGACCGTGTCTTCCCCCGCGCGCCCTTCGTGCCTGCCGACCATGGTGACCTGGCTGAGCGCTGCGAGACCATCCTCGACCTGCAGACCGCGGGCCTCAAGACCCGCCTTGCCCATACGGGCACCAAGGCGGCCGTTATCGGCCTTTCGGGCGGTCTCGATTCCACGCTGGCGCTGCTTGTGACCGTGCGTGCCTTTGATACGCTGGGGCTGCCGCGCACTGGTATCACAGCCGTGTCCATGCCCGGCTTCGGCACGACGCATCGCACCAAGTCGAATGCCGAGTCGCTCGCTCGCGACCTGGGTGTGAGCTTCCGCGAGGTTTCGATCCACGCGGCTGTGGAGCAGCACTTCAAGGACATTGAGCATGATCCGGCCGTGCAGGACGTGACCTACGAGAACAGCCAGGCGCGCGAGCGTACGCAGATTCTGATGGATCTGGCCAACCAGGCTGGCGGTTTTGTCATTGGCACGGGCGACCTGTCGGAGCTGGCGCTCGGCTGGGCTACCTATAACGGCGACCACATGAGCATGTACGCCGTCAACGCGAGCGTGCCCAAGACGCTTGTGCGCCATCTGGTACGCTATGCCGCCGATGTCTTTGGCGGGCGCATTGCCGAGGTCTTGCTCGATATCCTCGATACGCCGGTGTCCCCCGAGCTTCTGCCGCCCACGGGCGACGGCGAGATTGCGCAGAAGACCGAGGATTTGGTGGGCCCGTACGAGCTGCACGACTACTTCCTCTACTACCTGCTGCGTTTTGGCTTTGAGCCGGGCAAGATCTACCGCATGGCGCTCAAGAGCTTCGAGGGCGTCTACGACGCCAAGACCGTCCACACGTGGCTACGTACGTTCTACCGTCGCTTCTTTGCCCAGCAGTTTAAGCGCAGCTGCCTGCCCGATGGTCCCAAGGTGGGCTCGGTGACGCTCAGCCCGCGCGGCGATTGGCGTATGCCGAGTGACGCTAGCTCGCGTCTGTGGCTTGCGCAGATCGACGCGCTCAATCCAGTTGACTAAGGTTGGCTAAATTGAACCAATACGGGGGTTGCAAGCGTTACACTTTTGCAATCTGATGGCCCGTATCGCGCGGCGCTCTTGTCGGAGCGCCGCGTTTTTCATATCGAAAGGTGGCACCATGCAGGCATCGCAGCGTCTCGACCGCTTTGGCGCGGAGGTCTTCGCCTCGCTCAACAACAAGCTTCTCGCGCTGAAGGCTCAGGGCAAGACCATTTACAA
>CABUVB010000229.1 GCA_902494815.1 uncultured Collinsella sp.
GAGCCTGCTTTGTTTTTACCCCACGCGGAGGGGTGGCAGAGTGGTTGAATGCGGCGGTCTCGAAAACCGTTTGGCCTGTATAAGGTCACGAGGGTTCGAATCCCTCCTCCTCCGCCATTTTTGGTTGAAAAAGCTCCCAACAACGGGAGCTTTTTTGTTTTGAGTCCCTAACAAGCAAATACGGCGGAGGAGGAGGGATTCGAACCCGCCAGGGCGCGGAGCGTAAAGAAAACGCGCCTGTGGCGCGTTTTTAGCGCAGCGCGGTCGGCGTAAGCCGACCGGATAAATTTTGAGCTTCGCTCAAAATTTGGACATCCCTCCTATTCAGCCACGCCCCCATCGCGGTCGATCCCAGCCCCAAATCTCAAACGCGTACATCACCCTCCAAAACCGACATTTTTGACATCTTTGGAGGCTGACGTACATGTTTGGCCCTACGCCCGCATCCAGTCCCGACCGTTTACCGAGCAATAGGGTCGCCAGACCCGTCAACCATGTACTATGTACGGGCATTATCTAAACCCGCAATCAGAAGGACCCTATCTTGCCCATCGTCGCCGCTATGACCGTTACCTCACATGCCTCGGATGCCATGGTCGCTATTCCGTTTTGGCTTGAGATGTTCGCTGTTGTCGCGGCATCGATCTCAGGAGTTCTGGTTGCGCGCGAGCACAAGCTCGACCTGGTGGGCGCCGTCGCGCTCGCCGTGGTCTGTGGCCTGGGCGGCGGTCTTTTGCGCGATATGACGCTGCAGGTGGGCAACGTCTACATCCTCAACCAACCGATGGCGCTCCCGCTTTCCATTGCCACGGCAGCCATCATCTACATTTTCCCGGCAATCGTCGACAAGCCCGAAAAACTCATCCCCCTGCTCGACATCATCTCGGTCGGCATCTATGCCGCCACTGGAGCAGACAAGGCGCTGGTCTACGGCTTTGCGCCGGCGGTGTGCATCATGATGGGCTTTTTCACCGCGGTGGGCGGCGGCATGCTGCGTGACAGCTTTATGGGCGTGGTGCCGGGCATTTTCCAGCGCACCAACTTCTATGCCATCGCAGCCATTGCCGGCTCTGCAAGCTATGTATGCCTTGTCATGAGCGGCGTCGTCAGCAACATCACCGCGTTAATCGTATGCGTTGCGATAACCATGGGACTGCGCTGGCTGTCGCTGCGCTTCGACATCAAAAGCCCCACCGAGGAAGACATCGCACGTTTTTTGCACCGCAAAAAGTAGATTGCGCGGCCTCATCCTTCGAAATACAACCGAGAGGTTCTTTTAGAGCGCCCACGCGTTGGGTACCCTGTTAGGTGCATGTCGAGCATCTGACGAAGGATTCACTATGCCCTGCAATCAATTCCCGTCGACCCAGCGCCATAAAGCGTGGGGCCGCATCACCATCCTATTCGCGCTCATCGTGCTGGCGCTCACCGCACTTCCCACGGCGTCGTTCGCCGGCACGGACACCGCAGGAAACATACTTGCGACCGACAATGACGCCAATCCGTCCGGCGTCGAGGGTGACCTGTACTGGGCAGGCCAGGCTCTCAACTTGGACGATGCGTCCATCGACCGCGATATCATCGCCGCGGGCGATACCCTCTCGATCCGCGACTGCACGGTGGGCGGCGCCGTCCGTCTGGCGGCACGCACTATCGATATCGCCAAAACCACGGTTAATGGCAGCGTCACGGTGGCCGGTCAGCACGTTGTGCTCAATTCCGACAGCGCCGCCAACTGTTTTTACGCGATGGGCGAGACGGTTGCCCTGCGAGGCTCCGCCAAGTCGGCAGCGCTTGCAGGCGATACGGTGACCATCGACGGCACCGTCGAGGGCGATGTCGAGGTTTGGGCCGATAAGCTCGTCTTGGGCAAGAATGCCCGTATTACCGGCACCGTGAACGCGCACGTCTCCGAGGACCCCGAGCGTGCCGCAGGAGCCGAGGTAGGCGCACTCAAGATCGACCGCACCGAGAACGAGAGCGCGGCCACGACCGCTAACAACATCATCGGCGGCATCGTCGCCGCGGCGCTCTCGACCTGCTTTGTCGCCCTGCTGCTCGAACTCGTCTTTCCGCGTGCAACCGCCAGCGCCGCTGGCATGCTCCACCAGCGCCCCACGCCCCTGTGGGTGAGCGGTCTTCTGGGTACGATTGCTGTCGTCCCCGCCGTCCTACTGCTGATTATCTCTATCGCTGGCCTGTCGCTTGCCGGAACCCTCTTGTGCGGCGTTATCGGCATCGCATTGGTGTCGAGTGCCTTTGCGGGGTGCGCAATCGCCCGCATGGTCGGACACAGCCAGAACCGTTACGCCATTGCGTCCGTGGGCGGCATCGCCGCGGGCGCGCTTACGGCAATCCCCCTC
>CABUVB010000230.1 GCA_902494815.1 uncultured Collinsella sp.
CCACCGCGTCGCAGGTCTCCCCCGCCGCCTTCACCACCGGCCACTCGGCAAGCAGCTCGTTGACGGAAGGAATGGCGCGCAGGCGGGCGCGCACCTCATCGGACATGTTCTGGCTATCGCTCATGTGCGGCCTTTCAAAAGAAACGTGGATCAGTCGAATACATCAGCTGAGTCAATTACTCGTCATTATCCCCGCGCGCGACAATCTTTTCCACGCGAACGGCGTTTTCCTGGGTGAGCGCGGCACCCGTCAACGGGTCCCAACGCAACGGCGTATGGTCGAGCGGGCCCACGCCCAAGGCATGAGCGCCACCGGCATCGGTGCCAAACGAACGCCCACCGGGGGCGGCCGACGTAAAGATGCAGGCCGGATGCAGATACGGCGTCGTCTCCACGCGCACGCGGTCGCGGCCCATATCGCTCGCGAGTTCGACGATCTCGCCGTCGGCGATGCCCATGTGCGCAGCAGCATCGGCATTCATCTGCACGGCATCCAGGTCCGACCCAGCCTCGGCGGCACCTTGGGCCGCAAGCCTTCGCGAGGTATGCGACTCAAAGGGTCGATTGCCGCTAATGAGACGAAACATCCCCGGGCTGGGTTCCACCATCGGCGCGATCCAACCTGGCACGCGTCCCAGGCCGGCGCGCTCCCATACGTCACTTGCCAGCGCAATTTTGCCACCATTCAAGGGAATCGCCGGCTCGCCCGTACGCGACGGCAACGCAACACGCGTGTCGGCCCAGCCGCGCTCCTTGAGCTCGTCCAAATTGATCCCAAAAGGCGCCACCTGGGCAGCCGCCAGATCGTCAGACGTAAACTGGAAGTACTCGCCCACGCCACACGTCTGCGCCAGACCGGCAAAAAACTCCCGACCGGGACGTGTGTCGTCATGCTGCACAGGCAGCACGGCGTTGCGGTAGAACACGCGCGCATCGTTGGCGCCTGTCACCGTTCCCACGCCGCGGTCGGCCTCCAGATACGTCACGTCGGGCAGCACGAAATCAGAAGCACGCGCCGTCTCGGACCAGCGAATATCAATCGTCACGAGCAAGTCGAGCTGCTGCAAAATACCCAACCAAGCCTGCGCATTGCCATAGCCCGCACCGGGGTTACTGGCATAGACGATGAGCCCACGCAAATCGCCGGTAAGAATCGATTGACCGATGGTCGTGCACAGGCCGCGCACCGGATCGACCAGAGGATAACGCTCGGACCCCAACTTGGGCTCGCGCGGCACCGGCGGCGTCGCAAAGCGCATGGAATCAAGGTCGCCCAATACAAGCGGCGTCGGTGGGTTGAGCGCACCGCCCGCGTGTCCGATGCAGCCCAGCAACACATCGACCAAGCAGATAGCGCGCGCGGTCTGGGTGCTATTGGCATACGCAATACCGATGCCACCATGAAAGCCCGCATCTACCACAGCGGCAGGCGCGGCGGCAGCCAAATCACGCGCAGTCGCACGGATATCGTCCGCCGGCACGTCGCACATCGACTCGGCCCACTCGGGCGTCCAAGCACGGGCCGCCTGCGCCAACTCGTCAAAACCCGTGGTATAGCGGTCCACGAACTCATGGTCGTACAGGCCCTCGGCAATCAATACGTGAACAATACCCAACAGCAGCGCCAAGTCGCAGCCCGGACGCACGCGGAGCCAGCGATCGGCAATAGCAGCCGAACCGCTGCGCCGAGGGTCGACCACGATAATCTTCGCCCCACGCCGGCGCGCATCGTTGAGCGCATCGACGGCACCCATCGTCGACGAATCGACAATGGAGCGCCCCAAATACATGATGCAATCGGTATGCGCCAGGTCGGAGGCGGGGCTGTAGCCCAGGCTGTGCTCCCAACCAGTGAGACGGCTTACCTCGCAGGCGCCATCGGCACCGTACACGTTGGGCGAGCCCAGCGCATGCATAAAACGACACGCCCAGTAGCGGTCGAACGAGGGCACGCCGAGCGTCATGCCCAGCGCACGGGGCCCGCGCTCGTCAACAATCCCCAAAAGGCGCTCGGCAATCTGGGCAAACGCCTCATCCCAGCTCACCGCATCGAACCCCGAGCCATCAGCTCGGCGGCGCATGGGATGTAAAATCCGGTCGCGCTCGTCAAACGGCATAGACAGGCGATGCCGCCCGCGGGCACACAGGGCTCGCGCCGCGCACGGATGCCCCGCAACCGGCAACTCGGCAACCACGCGACCGTCCTCAACGCGTGCCGTAAAGGCGCAATCGGCATAGCATCCCCCGCATGTGGTCACCACGGCGCGACCGTCACGCTCCACAGTAGATGCCATCTCGAATACCCCTTTCACAAGCCAAACACAACAGGCCAACAGCC
>CABUVB010000231.1 GCA_902494815.1 uncultured Collinsella sp.
GAACGACTGGTCGATCCGCAAGGCCTTCTGCGACTGCTTTGAGTGGTTGGGCGTGCGCATCGACAACAACAAGAACCGCGAGGCCGTGGGCAACGGCCCACAGGTCATCAGCGCCGCCGGCTCTTCCGTCACGGTTATGGTCATCCCCACCGACGAGGAATACATGATCGCCCACGACGTCGAGCGCCTGACCAAGAACAACTAACGCGCGCATTTGCAAGTAAACGAAAGGCCTCCAGAGCAACAGTTCCGGAGGCCTTTTTGCTAGCAGGTGGAAATTCCTGTCCCGAGGGGATATGTCCGCTACTCAGCCATCTGAGCCTGGACGGCGGTGATGGCCACGACACCCACGATGTCGTCGGCAGAGCAGCCGCGCGACAGGTCGTTGACCGGCTTGGCGATGCCCTGCAGGATGGGGCCGTAGGCGTCGGCGCCGGCGAAGCGCTGGACCAGCTTGTAGCCGATGTTGCCGGCCTCGAGGTCGGGGAACACGAGCACGTTGGCCTTGCCGGCAACGGAGGAGCCGGGAGCCTTGAGCTGGGCGACGGTGGGGACAATAGCGGCATCGAGCTGCAGGTCGCCGTCGATGGCGAGCTCGGGAGCCTTCTCCTTGCAGAACTTCACGGCCTCCTGGACCTTCTTGGCGACCTCGCCGCCGGCGGAGCCCATGGTGGAGTAGGAGAGCATGGCCACGTGCGGCTCAACGTTGCCCATGAAGGTGGACCAAGAGTGAGCGGAGGCGATGGCGATCTCGGAGAGCTCGTCAGAAGACGGATTAATGTTGAGGCCGCAGTCGGCGAAGATCAGCGTGCCGTCGGTACCGAACTGCGGGGTGTCGGTGCACATCACGAAGAAGGCCGAGACCAGCTTGGTGCCCGGGGCGGTCTTGAGGATCTGCAGCGCGGGGCGCAGGGTGTCGGCGGTGGAGTGGCAGGCGCCGGAGACTAGGCCGTCGGCGTCGCCCATCTTGACCATCATGGTGCCAAAGTAGGTGGCGTCCATCACCTGGGCGCGAGCCTGCTCGATGGTAACGCCCTTCTTGGCGCGGAGCTCGGCAAACTTCTGCGCGTACTCCTCGTGCTTCTCGGCATTGCGCGGGTCGATGACGGTAGCGCCGGGAACGTTGATCTCGTCGGGGTTGCCCAGGATGACGATCTTTGCCAGGCCCTCCTCGATGATCTTGGTGGCTGCGACGATGGTGCGCGGGTCCTCGCCCTCGGGCAGGACGATGGTCTTAAGGTCGGCCTTGGCGGCAGACTTCATACGGTTTAGGAAATCGCTCATGTTACTCCTTACAAGCGTTTCACTAAGCTCCAGGCGCCCGGCTGTTCACGAATAAACCCGCTGCTAGCGGGTTTACCTTTCAATAATGTACGCCGCGGTGCTTGAGCTTTCCTTGTGTGGCAAGCTCATTATAGGACGCATTAGCGCTATAATCGCTCTGATAAATATGTCTCGAAGAATGTTCGAGAAAAGCCCAGCTAACGAGCACGTGGCTTTTGACAAGGAGTATCGATGCAGATTACCTCAGGCCTGCCTGAAGGCTTTAACGCCGGCGCGTACGACATGATTGTCGTCGGTGCTGGATATGCCGGTGCCGTTTGCGCCCGCCGTCTTGCCGAGACCATCGGCTATCGTGTTGCCGTTTTGGAGCGCCGTAGCCACATTGCGGGCAATGCCTATGACTGCACTGACGAGGCCGGAATCCTGATCCACGAGTACGGTCCGCATATCTATCACACTTTTAACGAGCGCGTGCACAATTTCCTGTCGCGCTTTACCAAGTGGACGGATTATCAGCACAAGGTGCTCGCCAACATCAACGGTACCCTTATGCCCGTGCCCTTCAACCATGCGAGTCTCAAGCTCGCCTTTGGTGACGAGCGCGGCGAGGAGCTGTATCAGAAGCTCGTGGAGACCTTTGGCAAGGATGTCAAGGTGCCCATTATGGAGCTGCGTAAGAAGAACGACCCGGATCTTGCCGAGGTCGCCGATTACGTCTACGAGAACGTCTTTTTGCATTACACCATGAAGCAGTGGGGCCAGACGCCCGATCAGACCGATCCCTCGATCACCGGCCGCGTTCCCGTCTTTGTGGGCGATGATGACCGCTACTTCCCGCAAGCTCCCTTCCAGGGCATGCCGCAGGAGGGCTACACGGCGCTCTTTGAGCACATGCTCGACCACGACCTGATCGACGTGTTCTGCGACGTGGACGCCCGTGACCTCTTTGAAATCGACGAGACTACCGTCAAGATCGACGGCAAGGTCTATGGTGGCGAGATCGTCTACACCGGTCCGC
>CABUVB010000232.1 GCA_902494815.1 uncultured Collinsella sp.
CCCTTTGCAATGCAAATCTGCTTGCAAGTGCGATTTAGCGCACCTGAGCGACGTAAGCGACGTTGGTCGAGGAGACCTTGTCCTCGAGCTGGACGCTCATGCGGGGATCGCCGGCGGTAGCGACGGTCAAATCGCCAGTCTTGACGTAGCCGAGCTCCTTAGCGGTCTCGATCGCCTTGACGATCGTGCCGTTGACGGTGCCCTGGGTAATCTCGGCCTGGTGCGGGATAACGCCCCAGTACATGATCATCTGCTGGACGGCCCACTCGTGGCGGGAGAACGCGCAGATCGGCATGTTGGGACGGAAGTGCGAGATCAGGCGAGCAGTACGACCGGTGGTCGTGGGCACGGTGATGCACTTGGCGCCAACGGTGGTGGCCATGTTCACAGCGGACATACCCACAACGTTGTTGACGACGCGGGTGCCGTGAGCGTCAGCCGGAACCTCGAGCGGAGCGTGGGCCGGGAGGTACTTCTCGGTCTCGAGAGCGATGCTGGCCTGCATCTTAACGGCCTCGACCGGGTACTTACCGGCAGCGGACTCGCCGGACAGCATAACGGCGTCGGTGCCGTCGTAAATGGCGTTAGCAACGTCGGCAACCTCGGCGCGCGTCGGGCGCGGGTTCTGCTGCATGGAGTCGAGCATCTGCGTAGCGGTGATAACGGGCTTGTAGGCCGCGTTGCACTTGGCGATGATCTCCTTCTGGATGTGGGGAACGAGCTCGGGCTTGATCTCGATGCCCAGGTCGCCACGGGCGACCATGATGCCGTCGGAAGCCTCGAGGATCTCGTCGAAGTTCTCGACGCCCAGGGCGCACTCGATCTTCGGGAAGATCGTCACGTGCTCGCCACCGTTCTCGCGGCAAAGCTTGCGGATGCCGCGGACGGACTCGCCGTCACGGATGAAGGAAGCGGCGATGTAGTCGATGTTCTCGGTCAGGCCAAAGAGGATGTCCTGACGATCGCGCTCGGTGATGGCGGGCAGAGAGATGTTGACGTTGGGCATGTTGACGCCCTTGCGCTCGCCGATCAGGCCGTCGTTCTTAACGACGCAGGTCATGTCCTGGCCGTCGACGGACTCGACCTCGAGGGCAACCAGGCCGTCATCGATCAGGATGAGGGAGCCCTTCTCGACCTCGGAGGGCAGAGCCAGGTAGTCGAGGGAGATGTGCTCAGCGGTGCCGTGGAAATCCTCGGACGTGGGCTGAGCGGTGACGACGATCTTGTCGCCGGTCTTGACGGCAACCTTCTTGCCGTCGACCAAAAGGCCGGTGCGGACCTCGGGGCCCTTGGTGTCGAGCAGGATGCCGACGGGCATGCCGAGCTCCTTGGAAATACGGCGGACGCGCTCGATGCGACCGTGGTGCTCGTCGTAGGAGCCGTGCGAGAAGTTAAAACGGGCGACGTTCATGCCCGCCTTGATCATCTCGCGGATGGTCTCGTCGCTATCGCAGGCGGGACCCATGGTGCATACAATCTTGGTGCGCTTGTACATTCAGACCTCCATCTGACATCGTCTTGCGCTGATAGATAAACCATAAGAAATAAAACTGAGATGATTATAACGAAATGCCGACCGAATACCCCAAAAAATCGACCGTATGCCGAATTAGAAGTTCATTTTTTGCGGAAAAACGGTATATGCAAAAACTTTACCAACCGTTCTAACCGCTGCTATCTGGGCGATATTTCAGTCTGACGATGCGCCGAAGAAAAAACGTTTTATCAATGTTGAGCATCACACTGTCTGCACCGTTGCGCCTGTGCCGTGTTTCCAGATGGAATGTTTTGGCTAGACGCGTCGCTTTGGGGTACCATAGCTCCACTATCAACTGCCGCTCAGCACGGCAGCCTTGATGAGCCCTTGCCCTTCTCCTGGGAATTATGATCGGGCATCAATCTGCTGAGTGGCCCGAATCCCAGGAGGGGACTCTATATGCAAAAGGAATACCTGTCCGCCGCGGCGGAGGTGCTCAGCGACCAAGGTGTCGATGAGAACCTCGGCCTGAGCAACGGCGAGGCGTCGGCGCGCCTTGCCAAGACAGGCCCTAACAAGCTCGAGGAAGCCGAGAAGACGCCGCTGTGGAAGCGTTTCTTTGAGCAGATGGCCGACCCTATGGTCATCATGCTGATCGTTGCCGCCGTCATCAGCGCGCTCACGGGCATGGTCAAGGGCGAGGCGGACTTTGCCGATGTCGCCATTATCATGTTCGTCGTTATCGTCAACTCGGTGCTGGGCGTGGTCCAGGAAGCCAAGAGCGAGGAGGCCCTCGAGGCCCTGCAGGAAG
>CABUVB010000233.1 GCA_902494815.1 uncultured Collinsella sp.
CGGCACCGCAAGGGCGCCGCGCACAAAAGCGATAAGGCTATGCTAGCAGATGCAGCCGTCGGCAAGCGTCTGTTTACCGCCGACAAACACATCGGTGGCTCGACCGGTGAGCGTACGGCCGGCAAAACCGGAGTTCTCGGCGCGCGACTCGTAACCGTCCTCGCCGACCGTCCAGGTTACGGAGGGGTCGAACACGGTCAGGTCGGCAACGGAGCCCGCCTTGACCTGAACCTGGTCGAGGCCCAGGATCTCACGCGGCTTGATGGCCATGAGCTCGACCATACGGCCCATGCTCATCTTGCCCGTGTTGACCAGCTCGGTGAGCACGAGCGACAGCGAGGTCTCGAGGCCGATCATGCCAAAGGGTGCGAGCTCGAACTCGCGGGCCTTCTCCCACGGGGTGTGCGGAGCGTGATCGGTAACGATCACGTCGACGGTACCGTCGATGACGCCCTGACGGATGGCCTCGGCGTCCTCGTCGGTGCGCAGCGGCGGATTGACCTTGAGCGAGGTGTTGTAGGTCTCGTCCAAGTCGTTCTCGGTCAGGAACATGTGGTGCGGGGTGGCCTCGCAGGTTACCTGGACACCGGCGGCCTTACCGGCACGCACGAGCTCGAGGCCGTGAGCGGTGGAGATGTGCTGGATGTGCAGCTTGGCACCGGTCAGCTTGGCAATCTCGATGTCGCGGGCGATCTGAAGCTCCTCGCCGGCGGCCGGCCAGCCCTCGAGGGCCAGACGGGTCGAGACCTTGCCCTCGTTGATCTGGCCATGGCCGACCAGATCCTCGTCCTGGCAGTGGCTCATAAAGACCTTGCCGAACATCTTGCCGTAGTCCATGCAGCGACGGAGCATGCCCGCGCCCTGCACGCCACGACCGTCGTCGGTGAAGGCGACGGCGCCGTGGGCGACCATATCGCCCATCTCGGACATGGCCTCGCCCTTAAGACCGCGGGTCATGGCGCCCGACGGATAGACGCGGCAGTGACCGACCTCGGCAGCGCGGGACTTAACGAACTCCACGACGGTGCCGTTATCGGTGACGGGATCGGTGTTCGGCATGGCGCACACGCCAGTGAAGCCGCCCTTGGCAGCAGCGCGGGTGCCACTCTCGATGTCCTCTTTGACCTCGTAGCCAGGCTCGCGCAGATGTACGTGCATATCCACCAGGCCGGGGACGAGATACTTGCCGGAAAGGTCGCGGACCTCGGCTCCCTCGGCGGCGAGGTTCTCACCGACCTCGGCGATCTTGTCACCGTCGATCAGGACGTCGACGACACCGTCAAGCTCGACAGACGGATCGACGACGTGGGCATTCTTAAGAAGCAAGGCCATTATCGGCACCTCCAAGCAGCAGATACAGGATAGCCATACGCACGCAGATACCGGCGTAGACCTGCTCCAGGATGACGGAGCGTTGCGGGTGGTCGGCCATATAGGAGTCGAACTCGACACCGCGGTTGATGGGGCCCGGGTGGCAGATGATCGCATCGGGCTTCATGAGCTTCTCGCGGTCCTTGGTCAGACCGAAGAGCTTGTGATACTCACGAATCGTGGGGAACGGGGCACCCTCGAGGCGCTCCTGCTGCACGCGCAGCATGTAGACGACGTCCAGCTCGGGCAGGACGGAATCGAGGTCGCTCGTCACGTGGTCGCAGCCCAGGACCTCGGGCGCCGGCGGCAGCAGCGTGCCGGGAGCGACGGCGTAGGTCTCGCAGCCCATGATCTTAAGGGCGGGGATCAGCGAGCCGCACACGCGGGAGTGGGAGATATCGCCGACAACGGCGACCTTCAGACCATGGAAGTCACCCTTGTGCTGCCAAATGGTGTACAGGTCGAGCAGGGCCTGCGTGGGGTGGTTGTGCTTGCCGTCACCGGCGCAGATGACGCTCGCGGGCGAGTTCTGCGTGACGATGTAGGGAGCGCCGGCGTGCTTGTCGCGCACGACGATGCAGTCGATCTTATAGGCGTTGAGGGTCTCGACGGTATCGACGAGGCTCTCGCCCTTGACCGTGGAGGTCGAGGAGCCGCCAAAGTTGAGGCTGTCGGCCGAAAGACGCTTCTCGGCGAGCTCGAAGGAGCTGCGGGTGCGCGTCGAGGGCTCGTTGAACATGTTGACGATGGTCTTGCCCTTGAGCGTGGGGACCTTCTTGATCGCACGCTCGTTAACCTCGGAGAACGCCTTGGCGGTCTCGAGGATGAGCTTGATGTCCTCTTCGGAGTACTCGGTAATGTCGATCAGGTGCTTATGGTTGAACGCCACGGTACTACTCACCTCCCAGCGGCGC
>CABUVB010000234.1 GCA_902494815.1 uncultured Collinsella sp.
CGCTGATGGCCGCGGTTTGACAGGGCTTTGGTTTGAGGGACAGGAGCACTTTGGCTCTACGCTTCTCAAAGAAGATGCAGAGCATGTTGAAGGTACCGATGCGGTTTCCGGTATTGGTGGCATGTCTTCGGCGAATCCGGCCCATGGTGCGGCTTCTTCGGTGCTTGAGCGTTCCTGGGCTTGGCTGAATGCTTATTTTGCAGGGCAGGAACCTCGGTTTACGCCTCCGTTGCATATGATTGGCACGGCGTTTCAGCGTGAAGTCTGGTACGAACTGCTTTCTATTCCGCGTGGCGAGGTCGCTACGTATGGCGAGATCGCCCAGCGTGTTGCGGCTCGACATCGTGTGCCGGGAAATGAGGCACCCGTTGTGTCTCCCCGTGCTGTGGGGGCTGCGGTCGCGCGTAATCCCATTTCGATTATTGTGCCGTGCCATCGCGTAGTTGCCGCCGATGGTTCGCTCAACGGATATGCTGGCGGCCTCGACCGCAAGGAGTGGCTGCTTCGGCTTGAGGGCGCCTACGAAGAGTAGTGCCCGAACACTTTGCATGGCGAAGGCGCCGCGAAGGGACGAGTCGCTGTCCCTTCGCGCCTGGCATGCGTCAAAGCGCTCGACACGTGCGCCTTAAGTTTGGCTAAGCCATATCCTGCGTATTTAAAAACGCGCAGGTTGAGCAGTTAAGGCTGCGCTAAGGCGGTTGACGGTGCGCTATTATCGGCAGTATCGAAACCCGTATAGCCGTGCGCCAAAGGAACAACTATGAAGCTGATGCTTGCCGAGGACGAACCCGGCCTCTCCCGCGCCCTTACCGCGATTCTTCAACATAGCGACTACGAGGTCGACACCGCGCTCGATGGTCTGACGGCGCTCGAATATCTACTCGCCAACGACTATGACGCCGCAATCCTGGACATCATGATGCCTGGCATGGACGGTATCGAGGTACTCAAGCGCACGCGTGAGGCCGGCAAACGCCTGCCCATCATCATGCTTACGGTCAAAAGCGAGGTGTCCGATAAGGTCGAGGGTCTGGACGCCGGCGCCAACGATTACCTGACTAAGCCGTTCGCCGCCAAGGAACTGCTCGCTCGCATTCGTGCCATGACGCGTGCTGCGACGGCAATTGACGCCACGACGCTCAGCGTGGGCAACGTGCGCCTCGACACGGCGGCTTGTACGCTTGTGGGTCCCTTGGGCGAGGAACACCTAGCCAATCGTGAGTTTCAGCTTATGGAACTCTTTATGCGCAACGCCGGCACGCGCATGCCCACCGAGCGCCTGATGCTCGATGTTTGGGGCGAGGACGCGCTCGAGGGGGCCAACGTGGTGTGGGTCTACATCTCATACCTGCGAAAAAAGCTGACGGCGCTGGGTGCCGACGTGGCTATCCGCGCGTCGCGCAATCAGGGATATTCGCTCGAGGTTGTCGAGGAAGGCGAATAAGCGTGAGCGCGAGCGCGTGGTGCAAGCGCATGATGGAGCGGTTTCACGCCGCCTCGAGTAGTACGGGGCGGGCAAATTCTGTTGACGCGTTGGGCCGCCGCCTGCGTCGAAAGTTTATCCTCGTTGCCATGGGCGCCGTAACTGTGGTGCTCACGCTCATCATCGCCGGCATCAACATCGTCAATTATTCGCATGTCTGCAAGATGGCCGACACTCGCCTGGACTATATTCTGGCGGGCAAGGACGGTATCGATTGGAGGGACGAGCCTAAAGACGATCCCGCTAATGGCAAGGATGCCGGCGATGGCCAAGCGGGCGTTCGCATCGGGCACTTCGAAGGCATGACGGCGGAGTCTCCCTTCGACACGCGCTACTTTACGGTGACGATTGACGCCGGACAGGTTGTCGATGTCAATACGGCCCGCATTGCCGCGGTGGGTGCCAAGCGCGCCGCCAGTATTGCCGCAAAGTTGCATTCCAAGGGTTGGGTCTCGGGTTTTTCTGGCAATTATCGCTATACGACTGACGTTCAAGACGATGAGACCACCTATGTGTTCGTGGACTGCTCGCGCGAGCTTGCAAGCTTTCATTCGTTTTTGAGCGCGAGCGTGGCCATCAGCTGCATTGGCTGGCTGGCGGTATTGGCGATTGTGACGGTGGCTTCGGGCGCGGTGATTCGACCGATGGTCGAGAGCTACAGCAAGCAAAAGCGCTTTATTACCGACGCGAGCCACGAGATCAAGACGCCGCTGGCCGTGATCGACGCCGCTAACGAGGTGCAGGAAATCGAGAGCGGCGAGAGCGAGTGGACGCAGAGCATTCACGAACAGGTTGCA
>CABUVB010000235.1 GCA_902494815.1 uncultured Collinsella sp.
CAAACCACCAGGCGCGGGCGCGCTTGGGATGCTTGTCCAAGATCGAATAGACGATATCGCGGTCGATGTAGTCGGTATGGGTGTCCTTGGTCAGGTACACGACGTTGTCGCTCATGCGCTCGTAACGGTCGTCGTCGCGCAGGCGCTTGAGCTGCGGCAGGTAGCTGCGCAGCGGCAGCAGCGTAAACTGGCGCTGCTCGACCGCCGTGCCGTTGTACCAGCACACCATAATGCCCATGATGAGTGCAGCCATGAGGATGGTGAAGTAGCCGCCGTGGAAGAACTTGGTGAGCGAGCTCACGAAGAAGAAGCCTTCGAGCAAAAGGAAGAAGGCCGCGAAGATCCACGGAGCAACCTTGAGCTTGCGCTCCTCGTGCAGGTAGAAGAAGAGCAGCAGCGTGGTGCACATCATAGTCAGCGTGATGGCAAGGCCGTAGGCGGCTTCCATATGCGCCGAGTTCTGGAACAGCAGCACCACGATGACGCAGCCGACAAGCATGACGTTGTTGACCATGGGGATGTAGAGCTGGCCCTTGGTCTCGGCAGGGTAGAAGACCTGCATGTGCGGCATGAGGTCCAGACGGCTGGCCTCGGACACCAGCGAGAATGCGCCGGTGATGAGCGCCTGCGAGGCAATGATGGCCGCAACGGTGGAAAGGCCTACGGCAAAGGGACGCAGGCCCGGGGCGAGCATCTGGTAGAACGGGTTGAGGTCGGCAATGCCCATGAGCTCGGGGTTGGCAGCGTTGTTCATAAGCCAAGCGCCCTGGCCCATATAGGAAAGCAGCAGGCAGCACTTAACGAACGGCCAGGTGGCGTAGATGTTGCCGCGGCCGACGTGGCCCATGTCGGAGTAGAGCGCCTCGGCACCGGTGGTGGCGAGGAAGCAGCTGCCCAGAATCATGATGCCCGCGTGGTTGTTGGGGCTCAACAAAAAGGCGATGCCGCGGAGCGGGTTGAGGCACAGCAGCACGGCGGGGTGCTGTAAGACAAAGAACAGACCCGTGCCGCCCAGGAACAGGAACCACAACGTCATGATGGGACCAAAGGCGTGACCGATCTTGGCCGTACCGATGCGCTGTACCAAGAAGAGCACGATGATGATGGCGAGCGTAATGGCGACGACGCGGCCCTGGTCATCGCCCAGCACGGCATGGACCGCCGGGATGGTGCGCAGGCCCTCGATGGCCGTGGTAACGGTAACGGCAGGTGTCAGGATGCCGTCGGCGAGCAGCGCGGCGCCACCCAGCATGGCGGGGATGATAAGCCACTTGCCGCAGCGCTTGACCAGGCTGTACAGGGCAAAGATGCCGCCCTCACCATGGTTATCGGCGCGCAGCGAGATGAGCACATACTTGATGGTGGTCAGCAGCGTGACCGTCCACACGACAAGGGAGAGCGCGCCAAGCACGAACTCCTCCGTCACGCTTCCGATGCCGCCGTTGCCGGCAACGAGCGCCTTGGTTACATACATAGGGCTGGTGCCGATATCGCCGTACACCACGCCCAGCGTGACGAGCATCGCCGAGATGCTCACAGGAATCGCAGCGTGCGAGGCTGCCTCCTTGGCCTTTTGTTCCATAAGCCGGTTTCCTCCCAACTTTAATGTTCGAAGGGATTATAGGTAATCGGCCCATGTTTTAATGCACTGTTTTCCCAGCTAGATAAAGATTTATACAGTCTTTAGACTACCGCGGCGATATGGAATGTGACAAAGGGACCGTCCCCTTGTCACATTCGTCATTCTCCGAGCCAATTTTTGAACCACCACTCCATGGAGCGGCTCATCTCGGCCATAAAGGGGCTCGTGTGCTTGCGGGTGTAGATATCCACGACGCGCTCCCCCACCTCGCGGGCGTGCGGGCGAAACATCGCATCCATCTCGGCCACCTGCGCATCCATAGTCGCGGCATCCGCACGGCAGTAGCGCTCCTCGTGCACCAGGTTCACCACGGGGTGCGCGATTGCCGGGCGCTCCTTACGGGGCGTGCCGATGATGAGCATCGACAGCGGCATGGTATAGGGCGGCAGATCGAGCAGCGCGGCAACTTCCTCGGCGTTCTCGACGATATCACCGATATAGCAGCTCCCCAGCCCCAGGGCCTCGGCGGCAACCACGGCGTTTTGCGCAGCGATCACGGCGTCCTGGACCGCGATGGCAAAGTCGCCCAAACCCGGCGCGCGGCGGGGCGCCTTGCCCGTACGCTCGACAAACTCGGGCTCAAAGCAGCCCACGTGCTCAAACAGATCGATCCACTTGGCATA
>CABUVB010000236.1 GCA_902494815.1 uncultured Collinsella sp.
GCCGAGCCGCGCAACGTCTGGCGCAGCCAGGCTCAGCTGCTCTACACCAACTGGCTCAACTACTACGTCTACCAGACCACGCCCTACGACCTGGCCCGCGCCGGCGAGGAGCACTAGGCTACGGCTGCTGCTGTGCCGGCGGCGTGACGAGCGTGGATATCCGGACGGACGAGCGTGGATTTTCGGACATTTACAAATCGAGCGTGGATAATCTCCCACTTTTGGCTTGAAACTAGGCTCAAAACGGGAGATTATCCACGCTCATTTTTTAGGCATGTAGATGCCGATGGCTCGGCTAAGCGACGGTGCGTGCAGAGGCAAAGTCGCATTTGGCGTAGTCTTGAATCTCGACGGGTTTTTCTTTCTGATAATCCGATGGACCAAGGCCTCAAAATGTGGAGACAGGGACCTCTCGACAACCGCCCTACCTGCAGATATAAGACATCAGCCTAAAACGTCCAAAACCGTCAAGCATTTGGTCAGCGCCTGGACGGTATTTGGTCAGACTTCGCATGAAACCGTCTGGTACGTTTGCGCCGTTCCAAGATTTGGGAGGCGACATGGGAAACATGACGGCGAATCAAGGGCTTGCAAGTCACATTAAAGCATGCGAACAGCAGATGAGCTGCGTGTACGCGCGCACGGCGGCGGAGGCAAAGCAGATTCAGCGGCGGGCGGAGGCGGGAAGTCTCGAAGCGGTCATGCCGGGGCTGTATGCGCGTCCGGAATACTGGTCCGAGCTCAAGTTTCGGCAGCGTTATCTGCATCGGGTGCGGGCGCTTGCGCAAAAGCACCCCGACTGGACATTTTGCTCCTATACGGCGGCTGTTATCTATGGCCTTTCGGTTTCGCATGCCAATTTGACGCACATCCATATCGCCGCGATGCCGGCCCAATCGACGACGCCGGGCTCTCAGGTCATTCGTCATCGCTATGCTCGTCAAACACGGGCCACCCAGATGGATATCGCCGTAACCGATATCGATCAAACGATTACGGATTGCTTGGTCGATGCATCGTTTGTCGAGGGACTGATCATCGCGGATTCGGCGCTCCATGAGCAACTTTTGTCGAAGGAGCATCTCGTTGAGACTGTCGACAAGCTTGGCCTGAATCGTCGCGGTGTTGTGACGGCGCGCAGGGTTGCACGATGTGCCGATGGGCTGTCGGAAAGCGGCGGCGAGTCCAAGGCGCGTGCCCTGATGATCGAGCGCGGCTGGCAGACGCCGGAGTTGCAAGTTGAGCTGTTCGACCCGGTTGAGCCGGGACGACCGTATCGAGTCGACTACTTGTGGCGCGTGGGCGACCGGCTGATTATCGGGGAGTTCGACGGATTTGTTAAAAGCGAGAAGGCGGCGGAGGAGGGCAAGCTCGCGAAGACGCAGTTCGATGAGCGCCAGCGCGAGTCGAGGCTTTCGCTGCTTGATAACTGCAAGATCGTGCGCTTGTGCTGGGATGGTCTAAGGGATCCGACAAAGTTCGATCGCAAGCTCAAGGTCGCCGGCGTGCCGCGTGCGTGCTGAGGCAGTTGCAGAGCGTTTGGCTGCACAAGCGTGGAAAATCGGACGGACGAGCGTGGATTTTCGGACGCTTGTTGAATGAGCGTGGATAATCTCCCGTTTTTAGTTCGTAAGGGGGCTCAAAGTGGGAGATTTTCCACGCTCATCTTGCGGGTGCGATACAGCGGCGGCTAGGCGCTGACGAAGTTGGGCAGTGGCAGGTCGTGGGCGTCGGTGGGAACGTGGTCGACGCGCTGTTCGTCAAAGGCGATGCCGACGATTAGGCATGCGGGCGAGAGCATGGGCAGGTAGCGGTCGTAGCAGCCGCCGCCGTAGCCCAGGCGCGCGCCGGTGCGGTCGAAGGCCACGAGCGGCACGATAATCATGTCGAGAGCCTTGGCGGGCACGATGGGGAAGTGGTCGCTGTCGATGTCCGTGGCTGCGAAGGCCCGCGTAGGGTGGGCGATAAACGGGGCCTCGGACGCATCGCCGGCAGAGACTGCCTGCATGCACATGCGCTGGCCACAAGCCATGGCGTCTGTTGCCGAGAGCATGCACGGATAGGCCACGCGCCAGCCACGCGCGACGGCCGCGGCGGCAAACGCGGCTGGGTCGACCTCGGAACCCATGGCGGCATAGACGGCAACGGTGCGTTGGCCCGCAGTGCCGCTGGACTCCATCAGCTCAACAAGCCGCGCGCATACAACAGCGGACTTTGCCGCCCGCACATCCAAATCAAGAGCATCGCGCC
>CABUVB010000237.1 GCA_902494815.1 uncultured Collinsella sp.
AACGTATTTTACTCGTCAAGTGTTTCGATGCGGGGCTTGATGATGCCATATCCACCATTCTTACGGTGATACACCACATTGATGAGGCCAGTCGTCGCGTTCTCGAACACGTAGAAGTCATGACCAAGCAAATCGGTCTGCACCAGCGCCTGCTCCTCGGTCATCGGGGTGACATCGATGACCTTCTCGCGGACGAGCAGGTCGTCGTCCTCCTCTGGCAGCAGCAGGTCGGCCAGATCCTCGACGCGCTCGACCGGCGCGACATCCGCGGCACTGGCACCACCCTGGCGGTTGTCCACGACCTTGGTCTTGAACTTGCGCAGCTGGCGGGTGACCTTATCGGCGGAGAGATCGATGGCGGCATACATATCTGCGCCGTGCTCGGCAACGCGAATCACCGAACCGCGGACACGAACCGTGACCTCGACGATTGCCGGGTTGGGGTTCGAGGGGTTCTTCTCATAACGAAGCACGACGTCGACTGTCATGGGCTCGATATCGAAAACCTTGAGCGCCTCGCCGATCTTCTCATCCACATGCGCACGCAGAGCATCGGTTACCGTCGTCTTGCGTCCAGAAACCTTGATATCCATACGTGGCTCCAATCTGCCTCGGGGACTTACTGTACTGGCTATGTACCCATTGCCGTGCATTTAATCACCCGAATTCCCAAAGACCCGAATAACGATTGCTTGATACCGCATACCGAAGTCTCGCACTTTTCCGTGGCAAAGTGCGCTATAGGAGGGGGCCGGCGGCTTTGTATTTGGTCCCGAAAATTGGCTTTGACCTGCTGATTTTATTGGGATGAAAAAGCCGGGCTCCCCCATCGGGGAAGCCCGGCAGTGCGTGTTGAAACCGTGAAGAGGTGTCCTTTCCAACGTATAGGAGACACCACCCCTAGCAATAACTAGCTATTGATTTTGTTAATGTCGTCGTCGGTGATGGTGGCTTCCTGGCTGGACGATTTGTCCTCGGAGGATGCGGTCTCATTGTTGGAATCGGAGGACTCGCTGCCGGAGGACGTGGTCTCACTGGACTCAGAGTCGCCCGGCTGCACGTTAGCGCCCGAAACCGTCTTAGTGGTGAGGTCGTAGGGCATCGTGCCATACCAGACAGAGTGGACCGCCTCGAGCGTGCCGTCGGCCGTAATACCGTCGAGGGCATCGCTCACGGCACGGCACAGTTCGTCATTGGACGAGAGGCCCGCAACACCAAGCGTCGAGGGCGCCTCGAGCGCACCGGCATAGGAGACCTCGCTCATCAGGCGTGCAAGGTAGCCGCCGGCCGTGGAGTCGCAGATCACATAGTCGACCTCGCCGGACTCGAGCGCCTCAAAGCACTCGTTGATGTTGGAGTAGGTCTTTTGGTTGGCGGTGATGCTCTGCTTAGCAAGCGCCTCCTGCGAGGCCGAGGACGTCTGAACGCCCAGGGTGGACGTGTTAAGGGTATCGGTGGAAACGCTTAGCGACCCACCATCGCTAGTTTTACCGAACACGGAAGTGGCATCGTACAGGCAGGTGCCGAGCGAGCTAATGTCCCCGTCCGTGGAGTTAATCTCGCCGATAAAGATATCGGCCTTTTTGTCGCCGAGCGCGGAATCTGCCGAAGACGCATCGACAAAGGCGACCTTAAGGCCCATGCGGCTTGCGAGAGCGCGGGCGGCGTCAACCGCATACCCCGTGAGCTCGCCGTCGGCGTCCTGCATGGCCTGCGGCGCATCGGAAGTATCGAGGGCGACCGTCAGGGTTCCGGGAGTGACCAGGGCATCGTCCGACACCGCCGGCGTGACGGTCTCGTACTCGATCTGGTCGATCGTGGGAGTCGTGAACGTAGACAGCGGGTTGAACGCGCATCCGCTCAGGCCCAAAACGGCAATGACCGCTGCGGTCCCAGCACCCAACCGAGCCGCGTGCATCAAGCTGCCCCTCACCATGTCCACTACCCTGCCTTCTGTGTCGTATACAATCCGTGCGTTGCGCGGAATATCAGGTTGTTCCCACCAGCTGACCTGGTATTTGACCCCACACTTGCGCACCGGGGTGTTTGCTCGGGAGGCCGCAGCCACCTTCACGACTGACCCCCTCGCCCGCGAGGCGGTATTGCCCCAAAGAAAGTAGAACGGACGGTGCGGCTTACATCTAGGACGCGCCATGATCGCGCCGCGCGCACGCGGTCGCTTACGTGGATCCCTTTGACCGCGTCTGTCTTGGACTAGGACGGGCATTTCGTCCGTCC
>CABUVB010000238.1 GCA_902494815.1 uncultured Collinsella sp.
GAGGAGTACATCCAGACCAAGGAGCGCGTGTTGGCCGACTACGAGGACCAGGACGCCTGGATGCGCAAGACGCTCATCAATATCGCCAACGCCGGCACCTTCTCGTCTGACCGCACGATCTCCCAGTACAACGACGAGATTTGGCACCTGAGCTAATTTCGCTTCCCTTACCCATCCTCTTGAGAAACGGAGTCGTGGCAACACGGCTCCGTTTTTTGTGCCCGCACGTTACCCTGCGACCCAACTCGGCCAAACAATCTCGATCTGTAACAACTACTCGGTAAAAACGGTCCCAGCTGTTACAGATTGAGACATACCGGCCCCTCCCCTTGGGTTTATCTCGATCTGTAACATCTAGCAGCTGAAATTCACCTTTGGTGTTACAGATTTAGATGAAATGGTTAGCTCAGCGGAACCGTCTCGATCTGTAACATCTAATGTCCGAAATCGGCCCTATCTGTTACAGATCGAGACAAACGACCGGCCAGACAGCCCCGACACAAAGAAAGGCTCCCCTCTCGCCCAGTGGACGGGAGGGGAGCCTTATATGTGACCGCGGCAAAAGGATGGCAATACCGCAGTCGCCCAAAGGAAGGGCCTGGTTGCACCGGGCCTAGATAAGATTCTTGCCAGAGACCTTATCGAAGAGGTGGGTCGCGTTCTTCTCGAACTTGAACCAGATGGTGTCGCCAGCCTTGAGCGCGCCCTTGGCCTCGAGGTCGACGACGGGGATAATCAGGACAAACTGGCCGTCGGGAGCGGTCACGTGGACATGCTCGGTCGAGCCCATGAGCTCGGTCACCTCGACGGTACCCTGGAGCGCGCCCTCCTCGCCCTTGTCGGCAAGCAGGATCTGCTCGGGACGCACGCCGGCCGTAATCTCCTTCACGTCGCCGCCGTCCCAGTTGAGGGCAAGCTGAGCGCAAGTCTCGGGGGCGAGCGCCACGTTCATATCCTCGGTCTTGACGGTAAAGCCGTTGCCCGAGCGCACCAGCTGGGCATCGAAGAAGTTCATCTGCGGCACGCCGATGAAGCCGGCGACGAAGATGTTCGCGGGATGGTTGAAGACCTCCTGCGGCGTGGCGATCTGCTGGACAACGCCGTCCTTCATGACCACGATACGGTCACCGAGGGTCATAGCCTCGGTCTGGTCGTGAGTAACATAAATGAACGTGCCCTTGATCTCGTGGCGCAGCTTAATGAGCTCGGCACGCATCTGGTTACGAAGCTTGGCGTCCAGGTTGGACAGCGGCTCGTCCATCAGGAAGACCTTGGGGTCACGCACGATGGCGCGGCCGATAGCGACACGCTGGCGCTGGCCGCCGGAGAGCGCCTTGGGCTTACGGTCGAGGTACTCGGTAATGCCCAGAATCTCGGCAGCAGAGCGAACCTTGCGGTCGATCTCGTCCTTGGGAACCTTCTTGAGCTCGAGCGTAAATGCCATGTTCTCGTACACCGTCATATTGGGGTACAGAGCGTAGCTCTGGAACACCATGGCGATGTCGCGGTCCTTGGGCGCCACGTCGTTGACGCGCTTGCCGTCGATGAGCACATCGCCCGAGGTAATGTCCTCCAGGCCGGCGACCATGCGCATCGTCGTGGACTTACCGCAGCCAGAGGGGCCAACGAGGACGACGAACTCCTGGTCGTGAACGGTGAGGTTGAAGTCCTCTACAGCGAGCACACCGTCCTCGGTAACCTTGAGGTTGTGCTTCTTCTCCTCGGTCTTCTTCTTTTTGCCAAAGAAGCCCTTCTTTTTGGACTCGTTGTTGGGATACACCTTCTGAACATGTTTGAGAACGATCTCGGCCATGTCTCTACCTTTCGATACGCGGCACCGCGCTGAGGGGCGCCGCTAAAACTTGCAAAACAGTTACGGCATCAGCCCTTGACGGCACCTGCCACCACACCGTCAATGATGTACTTCTGGCAGAGGATGTACATGATGACGATGGGGACAACGACCATCATGATGCAGGCCATCATGGGGCCGAGCTCGACGTGGCCGTAGCCGCCGCGGAAGTACTGAATCAAGATAGGAATGGTCTTGTACTTGGTGGAGTCGAGCGTAAGGTAGGGCAGCAGATAGTCGTTCCAGACCCACATGGTCTCGAGGATGCCGACCGAAAGATAGGTGGGCTTCATGATGGGGAGGACGATCTTAAAGAACACCTGGACCGGGTTGCAGCCGTCGATCATGGCCGCCTCTTCGATCTCGAGCGGGATGTTCTTTACA
>CABUVB010000239.1 GCA_902494815.1 uncultured Collinsella sp.
TTGACCTGCTGAAACACTATATGTTGTGTTTGACCTAAAAAAAGAATACAGGATATAGATGCCTCTTTGTCGTATGATAGATGGCGGACAGAGAACGAGAACCTTATTCGCCCCATTTGGATAGATCTTTGGGCCCCTTGAATGGCTGCGAGGATTGTCCGCATGAGGGCCTATGGTTATCGAGAACACAGATTGCGCGACGGCGCCGCAAGACAGGGGCAAGCCCTGCCGGGCATCGTTTGGCCCTGAAGCGCAATGAGGCTACGATGCGAAAGAGGCAAGAGGATGAAGATCATCAAGCGCAGCGGCACCGAGGTTACCTTTGACATCGATAAGATCGTCAATGCGATCCGCGCCGCAAACTTGGAGGTCGAGGAAGGCTCTCGCCTTACCGACCGCCAGGTGATCTATGCGGCACAAAACGTCGCCGAGGCATGTGAGAAGGCCGGCCACACCGTATCGGTCGAGGAGATCCAGGATCTGGTCGAGGACGAGATTATGCGTCTCGACTGCTACGAGGTCGCTCGCCACTACATCATCTACCGCTATGTTCAGAGCCTGAAGCGCCAAAAGAACACGACCGATGACAAGATCCTGTCGCTGATTGAGTGCAATAACGAAGAGGTCAAGCAGGAGAACTCCAACAAGAACCCGACCGTCAACTCCGTTCAGCGCGACTACATGGCCGGCGAGATTTCCAAGGACCTGACGCAGCGCGTGCTGCTGCCCCAGGAGATCGTGGATGCCCACAACGAGGGCCTGATTCACTTCCACGATTCGGACTACTTCGCCCAGCACATGCATAACTGTGACCTGGTGAACCTGGAGGATATGCTCCAGAACGGCACCGTTATCTCGGGCACGCTGATCGAGAAGCCGCACAGCTTCTCGACTGCTTGCAATATCGCGACGCAGATTATCGCCCAGGTCGCCTCTTCCCAGTATGGCGGTCAGTCGATTTCGCTGACCCACCTGGCTCCGTTTGTCGAGGTGAGCCGTCAGAAGATTCGCGGCGAGGTTGCCCGCGAGCTCGAGGAGCTTGGCGTCTCTGCGTCTGCCGAGAAGGTCCGTGAGGTCGTTGAGGACCGTCTGCGTGACGAGATCCGTCGCGGCGTCCAGACGATTCAGTATCAGGTCGTGACCCTTATGACCACGAATGGCCAGGCGCCGTTCGTGACGGTCTTTATGTATCTCAACGAGGCCCGTACGCCTCAGGAGAAGCACGACCTTGCCATGATCGTGGAGGAGACGCTTCGCCAGCGCTACGAGGGCGTTAAGAACGAGGCCGGCGTGTGGATTACCCCGGCATTCCCCAAGCTTATCTACGTGCTCGAGGACGATAACGTTCACGAGAATTCCCCGTACTTCTACCTGACCCAGCTGGCTGCCAAGTGCACCGCCAAGCGCATGGTGCCCGACTACATCTCTGAGAAGAAGATGCGTGAGCTCAAGCTGTCTAAGGGTGAGACCGCCGGCAATGGCGATTGCTACACCTGCATGGGTTGCCGCAGCTTCCTGACGCCCGACCGTTCGGGCAACGGCTTTAACAATGTTGCCAACGCGCTGAACTATGACCCGACCAAACCTAAGTACTATGGCCGCTTTAACCAGGGTGTTGTGACCATCAACCTGCCCGATGTCGCGCTGAGCTCGCATCAGGACATGGATAAGTTCTGGAAGATCTTCGACGAGCGCCTTGAGCTGTGCCATCGTGCCCTGCTGTGCCGTCATGAGCGCCTGATGGGCACGCTTTCGGATGCCGCACCGATTCTGTGGCAGTACGGCGCCCTGGCGCGCCTTAAGAAGGGCGAGACGATCGACAAACTGCTCGTGGGCGGCTATTCCACCATCAGCCTGGGGTATGCCGGTCTGTATGAGTGCGTCAAGTACATGACGGGCCACAGCCACACCGAGAAGGAAGGCACGCCGTTTGCCATGGCCGTCATGCAGCACATGAACGACAAATGCGCCGAGTGGAAGGCCGAAAGCGATATCGACTTCTCGCTGTACGGCACCCCGCTTGAGTCGACGACCTACAAGTTCGCCAAGTGCCTGCAGCGCCGTTTTGGCATTATTCCGGGTGTGACGGACAAGGGCTACATTACCAACAGCTACCACGTCCATGTGTCCGAGGAGATTGATGCTTTCGATAAGCTCAAGTTTGAGGGCATGTTCCAGCAGCTTTCGCCGGGCGGTGCTATCTCCTACGTCGAGGTTCCCAA
>CABUVB010000240.1 GCA_902494815.1 uncultured Collinsella sp.
ATGAGGGTGGAAACCTTCATGCGGGAAGCGATGGGGTCATCGGAGTTGAGCACGGACTCGAGGGACTTCTCGCCCTTCTTGATCTGCTCGCGAAGCTCAGCGCGGGCGTGACGTGCGGCGGCAGCCTTCTCAAGAGCCTGCTTGCGCTGCTCGTCGGTAAGCTGAGGGAGTGCCATTCGAACCTCCAAATAGTTGGGTTATATCTGATGCAATAATTGGCATTTTAGCACGTCAAACGCACTAAATGCCCAATCGACGGCATCATAGGTTAGACGATACCTGCGAAAAGTGCAATATACGGAGGTCAAAGTTGAGCCCCTGACCTGTGATTCCACACAAAGGATGGGAAAGTTTTCGCAGGCACAGGGGCTAATTTGTGCTAATGAGACCCAAAAGTGGTGACTTGAGGGAATCTCTTAGGCGACGTTTTCGACCAGCTCGGCAACGATAGCGTCAAATGCGGCGACCGGGTCGTCGGCACCGGTGATGGGTCGGCCCACCACGATGTGGCTCGCACCGCGCTCGATAGCCTGGTAGGGCGTCGCCACGCGGGATTGATCGCCCAGGGCTGCACCCACCGGACGAACGCCCGGAGTCACGATCAGCGCGTCGGGTCCGAGCAGCTCGCGCATGTCATGGGCCTCCATCGGCGAGCACACGATGCCGTCGATACCGTTGGCCTGGGCAAGCTTTGCCAGGCGGGCGGCTTCCTCGGCGACGGGCGACTCGACACCGATCTCGGTCAGCGCATCCTGGTTCATGCTCGTGAGCACGGTGATGGCGACAAGCTTGGCGCGATCCTCGCGCGCCTCCGCGGCACCCTCACGACACGCAGCGAGCATAGCGCCCGAACCCAAACCGTGGACCGAGAGCAGGTCGGCACCGGCGAGCGAGGCCGAACGAGCGGCACCGCGCACCTGATGCGGAATGTCATGGAACTTGAGGTCGAGGAAGACCTTAAAGCCCAGGTCCTTGAACGTCTTGACGATCTCGGGTCCCTCAGCGTAATAGAGCGTCATGCCCACCTTGAGCCAAGCGGCATGACCAGAAAGCTCGTGGGCGAGCTCGAGCGCACGCTCCCGGTCGCAGTCGAGGGCGACGATAACGCGGTCGCGGGCGTCGGTCTCTAGCATTCGAAAGCACCTACCAGCTCGTTGATGTCCTTCACGCCCTGGGACTCCGCCCAGGCCTCGAGCTCGTGCGCGATCTTAATCGAGGCGCACGGATCGACGAAATTGGCCATGCCGACCGACACGCAGGTGGCGCCGGCCAGGATAAACTCGGCCGCATCCTCGCCTGTCATGACGCCGCCGACACCGTTAATGGGGATATCGACGGCCTGGGCGACCTCCCAGACCATGCGAACGGCGATGTGGTGGCACAGCGGGCCCGAAAGGCCGCCCTTGGGCTTGGCCACACGGGACTTGCGGGTATGGACGTCAATGGCCATGCCCTGGATGGAGTTGATGACCGAAAGGCCGTCGGCTCCCGCGGCCTCGAGAGCCTTGGCAATCTCGGCGACGTTGACCGGCGCCATCTTTACGAACAGCGGCTTATCGGTCACCTTACGGCAGGCAGCCATAACGGCAGAGGCGCCCTCGGGCGAGGAGCCCATGGCGGCACCGCCGGCGGCAATATTGGGGCAGCTCACGTTGATCTCGTAGCCGGCAGCCCAGGGGCACAGCTCGACATACATCTCGAGCGCGCGGACAAACTCCTCGACGGAATGACCGGCAACCTGGCAGATGACCTGGCAACCGTCCTTGGAAAGCTGCTCGAGCCACGGACCGGACTCACGGGCAAAGGCGGCCACGCCGGGGTTCTGAAGGCCCACGGAGTTGATCATGCCGCCCGGGATCTCGGCCATACGGGGCGCGGGGTTGCCGGGCCAGGGCTCGGCAGCACAACCCTTGGTGGTGATGGCGCCCAGCTGGGAGACATCAAAGAAGTTCTGGAACTGCCATCCGTAGCCAAAGGTACCGGCTGCGGTGTTGATGGGGTTCTGCATCTTGACGCCGCCGAAATCGACGGCCATGTTCACGGTACCCACTAGAAGACCACCACCTTGGAAGCATCGAACACGGGGCCGCACATGCAGGCGCCCTTCATACCGTCGACCGTCTCGACATTGCAGGTGTTGCAGGCGCCAAAGCCACAGCTCATCATGCGCTCAAGCGACACCTCGCAGTACGCACCGGCCTCGGCGGCAGCGGCGGCGAC
>CABUVB010000241.1 GCA_902494815.1 uncultured Collinsella sp.
ATTTGTTCGTTACTGTTTGAATGATATGCGCGCAAAGAACGGCGAGGATTCATCGTGATTAAGGCAGAGCGACAGGATAAGGTTCGTCAGCTGCTCGAAGAGCAGGGCACGGTCTCGGTTAAAGAGATTTCTGATGTGTTAGGTGTCTCGGATATGACGATCCGCCGCGACCTTGAGGAACTTGCGAGCCTGGGCGAGATCGAGCGCGTGCACGGCGGCGCCCGTAGTGCGCAGGGCCGTCCCCACGCTATGTTGCGCCACGAGTATTCGCACAGCGAAAAGCGCACCAAGCATGCCGAGGAAAAGCTGCAGATCGCGCACCGGGCCGTGGAGCTTATCGAGGAAGGCTCGACCATCTTTTTGGGCACGGGCACCACGGTTGAGCAGATGGCCTCGATGCTGCCGGCGTTTCGCTTGCGCATCGTGACTAACTCGCTTTCGGTCTTTAACCTGCTCGAGGCGCGCGAGGACTGCGACCTGTGCCTCGTGGGCGGTATGTACCGTCGCCGCACTGCCGCTTTTGTGGGGCCAACGGCCGAGGATACCCTGCGTGCGCTGGGCATCGACGCGGCGTTTATCGGTGCCAACGGCATCTTGGACGGTGACGTATCTACGTCCAACATGGACGAGGGCCGTATCCAGCAGCTCGCCTTTAGCAAGGCCGACTCGCGCTATCTGATCGCCGACTCCAGTAAGATCGGCAAGCGCGACTTCTACACCTTCTGCCGCCTGGACAGTTTGGACGCCGTGGTGTGCGAGCCGGGCGTCGCCGCCGAGGATCGTGTCGCCATCGAGGAACATACGCGGGTCATCTGCTAGCTAATGCTACAGACGATACTTCTGCCCCTGCCGGCGCAGGGGTTATCGCTCCACAATGACGCGTAAATAACTTTGGGCAACAAGGATGAGGCTATTCTGGGATATGACTAGACTCCGTATTTCGTCTTTATGTCCCTTGAGAATGAATCGTAGTCTTCATAGAGCCCCTCTCTGCTTTCATCCTCGGCGTGGTTTACACGTTCAAGGAGCTTATCCTTTGGAGCCTCTTTTGTTATTGCGGCCTCGCTATCGGGTATTGTGGATTGCAAGAATAGTTCTAGAGCATGGACGTCTTTGAGTATGTAGCCCGTCGAACGACCCGCTCCTGTTTTTTCGATTGCGCTGCAACTAACAAGCTGACCGAGGGTTCGTTTAACGGTAACCTCGCTGATATCGGGGCAGTTGGATCGGATGTCGGATTTCTTAATGACGCCGGGTCTCTGTTGAAATAGAACGGCGATGCGCGCTTGCTTCGACATGGGACGAGTGCTTGATTCAATTAGGGTACGCTGCTCGAGCTGTCGGTAGGCGGCCAGAGTTGTTCCGAGCATGAAACGGATAAAGGGTGCTTCGGTGTTTTGATTTTCATTCCATCCAATGGAGCTTGCAGCGAGGGCGTTGTAGTAGAGCGCCTTGTTGTCTTCAATAAGTCGTTCGATGCTGATGTAACGCGCAACGTCGTATCCAGTCTTTTCGAGTAGCAGCGTTGTAAGGAGCCGGCTCATCCTGCCATTGCCATCGTTGAAGGGATGAATGCTGACAAAATCGAAGATAAAGCGGAGCGATATAAGGAGGGGATCGCAAACTTGGCGAGATAAAGCATCGTTGAGGGACTGGCAGGCTTCTTTAATAAGTCCCGGGGTTGCTAGAGCCGAAGGGGGCCTAAAGCGCACAAATCGATTACCTTGATCGTCAATGGAGACGATTTCGTTATCGCCATCTTTCCAATGGCCTCCATACGAGATTGCCGTGTGCGCCATGAGATCACGATGCAACTGCAGAATGACCGATGGCGTTACGGGAATGGAATCGTGTTGCTCGTGAATAAGCGACAGCACATCTCGGTATCCAGCGATTTCTTCCTCTGCGCGGGAGCTTGGCTTGGCGGAATACGCCATGATCGCTTTGAGTCTTTTTTGGGTGGTAACAATTCCTTCAAGTCCGTTGGAGGATCGGGTGCTTTGGATCTTAGCCTCCTCCATTAGGGACGATAGAAGCTCGGGTTTGACTTGACTCAGAGCAAGCTGACGGCCTTTATGCTCGCGTATCGAGAGGAGGAGGTTGGTGATTGGAGTTGCTTCGAGTTCCGCTGGGACTGTGGTGTAATCGAACTGGCGCATGCGGCTCCTTTCGGTATCACGAACATACTTTCGATATCATAATA
>CABUVB010000242.1 GCA_902494815.1 uncultured Collinsella sp.
ACCTGGTCGACGAATCCGGCGAGACGGTCGACGAGATGCTCGACGCCATCGCCGAGCGCTACTTTAAGATCAACTGCGCCGTCTTTACGCCCAACGACCAGCGTATGAAGGACATTGTCCAGATGGCGCGCGACCTGCATGCCGACGGCATCGTCGACGTGGCCCTGCAGTTCTGCACGCTCTACGAGATGGAGTCCTTCGCTGTGGAGAAGGCCGCAGAGGAGGCGGGCATTCCGTTTATGCACATCACGACCGACTACGCCGGCGAGGATGCAGGCCAACTGCAAACCAGGATTGAGGCTTTCTTGGAAACCATTTAGGACTATTCGTCCCGGCGGCTTCCCCAGGCACCCGATCTTGCCGTTCAAACCGTCGCTTGCGTACCAAAGTACGCGGCGCTCCTTTTTCACGGCAACCTCGGGCACCTGGGAAAGCCGTTTCCTTGGTTGGTTAAAAGGTTTGTTAAGGAGTTATATGTCGGAATAGAATGAGCAGCCGTTGCCGTCCACGTTTGAGGAGTTCAACGAGCAGCGCAAGGCGGCGTTTATTCGCGTCAAGGATTATAAGCAGGCGGGTAATCGCCTGGTCGGCTTTTTGTGCAGCTATACGCCGCTTGAGATTATCGATGCCGCGGGCGCCTCGAGCGTGGCCCTGTGCGGTACGTCCGATGAGGTGATTCCCGAGGCCGAGAAGGTGCTGCCGGCAAATCTGTGTCCGCTCATCAAATCGACGTACGGCTTTGCCTACTCGCAAAAGTGCCCGTTTACGTACTTTAGCGACATGATCATCGGCGAGACCACCTGCGACGGCAAGAAGAAGATGTACGAGCTGCTCAACGAGCTCAAGCGCACGCACATTCTGCATCTTCCGCAGGGTCGCGATCGCGCCTACGAGCGTGAAGGCTGGTACGAGGAGTGCCGCCTGCTCAAGGAGGAGCTCGAGGGCTTCTACGGCATCACGATTACCGACGATGACCTGCGGCTACCGTGCGCCGTCGCAACCGCTTGCGTGCGGCCCAGCTCGAGATGTTTGCGCTGCAGGCCAACCAGCCGGCGGCCATGAGCGGCGTCGACCTGATGAGCACTATGTTCGCCGGTACGTTCAGCTTTGATATCGAGGCCTATACGCAGCAGCTTGAGCAAAAGGTCGCCAAGCTGCGTGAGGCCTACGACGCGGGCGAGCGCCCGGTCGCGGCAGACGCCAAGCGCATTCTGATCACCGGCTGCCCGGTGGGCGGCGTAATCAACAAGATCGGTCGCACCATCGAGTCCAACGGCGGTGTGGTCGTGTGCATGGACGACTGCTCGGGCGAGCGCACGGCGGCCATGATGATCGACCCGGAGGCTCCCGACATCCTGCGCGCCATCGCCGACCGCTACCTGGATATCAACTGCTCGGTCATGACGCCCAACGACGGTCGTATGGAAAACACGCTGGCCATGTGCGAGAGGTATCACGTCGATGGCGTGGTGGAAAACGTGCTCCAGGCGTGCCACACCTTTAACGTGGAGAGTGCCTGCATGCAGGAAGCCGTCGAGGGTGCGGGCATTCCGTACATGAAGATCGAGACCGACTACAGCAACGGCGACATGGGCCAGATCGAGACGCGCGTCGCCGCCTTTATCGAGACGCTCTAGCTTCCTCAGGCACCGGATCTTGCCCCTCAAACCGTCGCTTGCGTACCCAAAGTACGCTGCGCTCCTCTTTCGGGGCAATCTCCGGCACCTGAGAAACCTAGAGCCAAGGCGCCTGAACGCGCCGCTACCTTTGATGTTTAGATTGGGAGATAGCCATGATAGGGATTGGGATCGATATCGGGTCTACGGCGGCTAAGGCTGCTGTGGTCGATGGAGAGGGTTCGGTGGCGTGGACGTGCGTGCAGCCAACCGGGTTCTCCTCGGTCGATGCTTCCGAGCGGCTGCGCGAGGCACTGGCAGCGGCGGGTTATGACGTGGCTGCCGACGACATACGCGTGGTCGCGACCGGCTACGGCCGTGTCGCCGTGCCCTATGCGCACAAGGTCGTGACCGAGATCACCTGCCACGGCATCGGTGCCGTGCGCCTGTTTGGCGATCACGGCACTGTGATTGACGTGGGCGGCCAGGACACCAAGGTCATTCAGCTTAAAAGTGGCCGCGTGGCCAAGTTTGCCATGAACGACAAGTGCGCCGCCGGCACGGGGCGCTTTTTGGAGATCATGG
>CABUVB010000243.1 GCA_902494815.1 uncultured Collinsella sp.
CTGCTATCGTGCTCGCTGGTGCTGGTCATAGCTGGCGTTTCTGCCTATGGCATGACCGTGCCGTCCATGATGCAGGCGCATGCCGCACGCGAACCGCGCGTGGGGCATGAGGTCAAAAGTGACCTGGGTACCACGACTGGATATGCTTGGGCAAGTGTGGTCGCGCATATTGTGTTTGGCACCGACGATGCGGACGGCGCCGAGGCCCCGGACAACGAAGTCACGCTTGCCAATGGCAAAACCATCGTGCTCACCAACACCAAGATCATCGATCGGTTGTCCAACAATAGCGTGGCGGCAACGGTGAATAAGGTCGAGCAGCAAAAGGAGCAGGACGCCCAGCAGTCCGGAAAGCCCGGTAGCTCGGATACTTCTGGCTCCGGCTCGGATTCATCGAGTTCGGGCGGCGGCTCTGGGGCGGGTTCCTCTACCGGAGGGTCTGGAAACGGCGGCTCGACGGGCGGCAACACTGACAACGATGCAAACTCCGGTGGCCTTTCCGCTGCTGAGGAAGAGAGCATTCACAGTTGGCTTGTGACCAAGTACAACATGCTCGACGGCTATGTTTCTCGTGCCAATGACGTGGTCTCGACCTATAACTCTACGGGAGATCCCAGACCGTGCGACAGCCTGGTCGGGGAGATGTTTGTCATTCGAGCCGAGTTCGGTCGTCAGACATTCTCGCCCCGGTCAAAGTGGTATCAGCAGTATGCCAATCTGTGGGGCTGTTACACCAACCTATGTCAATGGGTTGGCCATTACGGCGATGATGACGTCGCGCTCGGTAACTTCAACAATAACGTGGCGGCGCTTGCCCTATGATGACCGATCTTGCATCCACCACACCACAATCGCTCGGTCGCGATCCCATGGTCGGCCTGCGCCTGGCGCGTGTCGACGGGTTTGAGCCGGCCATTGCGCTCGGTCAGGACGAACTGCCTGCCTATCTGCGTCGTTTTACGATGCTGTTTGCCGACGATGCCACCATGCGCCGTGGCGGTATCGGCCGCGTGACGCGTGCCGTCAACGCCCAAGGCGAGGCCGTGGCGCTCAAGCAGCTCATCTTGCCGGCGCGCGATGAGTTTGACGACGATGCCGCTCACGAGGCGCTGGTCGCCAAGTTCAAGGCGGCGTTTCGCGAGGAATACGAATGCCATCGCGCCCTTTCGGGCCTTAAGGGCTTTCCCCGTCTCTATGGCTGGGGCGAGGTCGATGGTGTGCCTGCAATTGTCATGGAATGGGTCGAGGGCGAGACGCTTGCCCGCTTGCGTTCGCGACTCGCCGTGGACGATGCCGGGCGCCTGTCGCCGCTTGTGGCGGCGCGTCTGGGCCGCGACCTGTTCGATCTGCTCTGCCGTATGAGTCTGGTGGGTGAGGGCTTTGTCCATCGCGATATCTCGCCCGCTAATATTATGGTGCGTACGGCGCGCCTGCCGCTTGACCGGCAGCTTGCCGAGGGCACCTTTGACCTGTGCCTGATCGACTTTGGCTCGTCGCTGGCGCTCGAGCCTGCGTCGGCCGTGGCCGGTACCGGCGGCAAGGCGTCGTTTACGGAGCGTTATGCCACGCTGCGTCGCGCGACGGTTGCCTATGCCCCGCCCGAGATGCTCACCGACGATATTCCCGACCTGCGCGCTTTGCGTATGTCGCCGGCGATCGACGTCTATGCCGCGGCAAGCACGGTTTACGAGCTCATTGCCGGCGTCGCGCCATACGAAGCCGCGCCGAGCACTTCGGGCACCTCGGGCTCGCGCAAAAAGACGCGCGACATCGCCAGCCCCTACCGTCTTAAGATGGACACGCGGCCCGACTATCCCATTGGTGCCCATGCGCCCGGTTGCGATTTGACTCAGCTGCTTCGTCGTGAGCCCGATGTGGCGCTCGCCGCGGCCGAGCAGGCCCAGCAGCTGGGGCTTGAGCCGGATTCCGAAGAGCTGCGCGATGCGCTGGCGTTTGTCGATGCCCAGCTGTTCGACGTGGTGATGGCCTGCCTGTCCAGCCATCAAAAAGATCGTCCCGATCCGGCGGCGGTCGAGGCAGCGCTCTCGGCGTTTTGTGGCCACTATGCGCAAAATGTCGGTCGTTCGCTCCGCGGCGAGCCGCTCACGCCGTGCCCCATGGATGCGTCTGGCCGCGCGGTTCGTCGCGCGGCGATGATCGGTGCGGCGGTCGTTTGCA
>CABUVB010000244.1 GCA_902494815.1 uncultured Collinsella sp.
GGTCGCGAGTTCCGCACGAGCCGGAGAGCACTTAATGTGCTCTCCGTGCGAGCAGGACTGCCCGAGCAGGCGACCAAATACCAAAGCCCTCGGAACGGCGGGACAGAGTATGCCCCGCCCCTCGGGACGACGGGATAGAACAGGAGCGCATATGGCAGGCAAGCCGCAAACACTAGCTACGACTTCGGCATTCGAGATCTTGGGGCCCGTCATGGTCGGCCCCAGTTCATCGCACACCGCCGGCGCCCTGCGCTGCGCCCAAGTTGCTGCCAGCCTGCTGGAAGGCCGCATCACCAAAGTCACCTTTGGCCTGTGGAACTCCTTCGCCCACACCTACCGCGGCCACGGCACCGACCGCGCGCTCGTCGCAGGCATCCTGGGCCTCGACACCGATGACGAGAACATCAAGCAGGCCTTCGACCTCGCGCGCGAGCAGGGCCTCGAATATCACTTTGACATCAAGGGCGACGACGCCTCCATCCACCCCAACACCGTCGACATCGACATGGTCGACGACACGGGCGCCACGGCACAGGTCCGCGGCGAGAGCCTGGGCGGCGGCAAGATGCGCATCAGCCGCATTAACGGCGTCGGCGTCGACATCTCGGGCATGTACTCCACGCTCTTCGTGGCGCACAAGGACGTCCCCGGTGTACTCGCCGCGCTCACCAACCTGCTCGCCTACGCACACGTGAACATCGCCTTCTGCCGCACCTACCGCACCGAAGTAGGCGGCCAGGCCTACTCCGTCTTTGAGACCGACGGCGCGCCCGACGACACCGTCGTCCCCATGCTACGCAAGCTCGACAATGTCGATTACGCAACGTTTATCGAGCTCCCCGGTTCTGCCTCGTCGCTCTCCCCCGGCGTCTCGGCCAAGGAAATCTTCGACGACGGTGAGCAGCTGCTCGATGCGTGCGAGGAGCTGGGGCTCAGCATCGGCGCCGTCATGGCCGTTCGCGAGGCGCGTCTGACCGGCGAGGCCCACGCCGTCGCTGCCATGCGCCGCGTGCTCGATGTCATGCGCGAGGAGACCACGGCCCCCATCGCCAATCCGCAACGCTCGCTCGGCGGGCTTATCGGCGGCGAGGCCAAGCTCGTCGAAGCAACCCGCTGCAACGATTTGAGTGCAAGCCTGATGGGCGCCGTCCAGACTGACGCCGTTGCCCGCGCCATGGCCGTGCTCGAGCGCTCCGCTACCATGGGCGTGATTGTCGCCGCCCCCACGGCAGGCTCCGCGGGTGTTGTGCCCGGCTGCGTGCTGGCGCTCGCCGATCGCCTGCAGCTCGACGACGAGCAGGTCATGGATGCGCTCTACTGCGCAGCCGCCATCGGCCTCAACCTCACCACAAGCGCCTGCGTTGCCGGCGCCGAAGGCGGCTGCCAGGCAGAGGTCGGAAGCGCCGCCGCCATGGCAGCCGCCGCGCTGGTGCAGATGCTCGGCGGCACGCCCGAGCAGGCGCTCGACGCCAGTTCCATCGCGCTGAGTAACCTGCTGGGCCTCGTTTGTGACCCCGTCGGTGGCCTCGTGGAGGTGCCCTGCCAAAACCGCAACGCCATCGGCGTGGCAGCGGCCTTTAGCTCGGCACAACTCGCCCTCGCAGGCATTAAGAGCTTGGTGCCGTTTGACCAGATGGCACATGTCATGCTCTCGGTGGGTCACGCGTTGCCGGCCACGCTGCGCGAGACGGCAAAGGGCGGCATCGCGCAGGCTCCGGCCGCACTTTCGGCCTGTGCAAAATGCGGCGTGTGCGGATAACGGCAAAGAATGACTCAAAGGTGGGACATTTGTCCCAGCTCTTTCGAATGCCACCGTTTCCGTACCACAAACAGCAGGGCAATCGCTATAATGCAAGCCCAGTAAAAACACGATGAGCCATAAGGCGAAATTCGAAGGATATGCATACGATGTCGCAAAACGATCGAACTCAACTGATTCCCGATCCGCAGCAGCCGAGCAGGCACACCGGCGGCGTTCAGTCGCCGCGTCCTATCGCGCCGAGCCACGGTCAGCAGCGTGGTGCGGCAAACGCTTCCCAACGTCCGAACCAACAGCGACAGCAGCGTCAACAACGTCAGCAGCGCCAGGCAAACGGCAATGCGCCCAAGCAGCCCCCCACGCACGCTCGAGGCGATCGCGGCCCCGCGCGCAAGTCCGCCGGCAACAATAA
>CABUVB010000245.1 GCA_902494815.1 uncultured Collinsella sp.
AAGCCCGAGGCCCCGGCTCGCGCCGAGGGTGCCTCCGAGGGCGACGGCGAGCACTTCCAGCGTCGTGAGCGTCCGCGTCGCGAGCGCTCCGAGCGCAGCGACCGCCCGCGCCGTCCCGGAGACAACGGAGGCCGCAAGCCCCGCCGTCATCACGACGCCGAGTAACAGCTACACATAAGCAGCTCAACAAGGGCGACTCCGGACAGGGGTCGCCCTTTTGCTCGCGCCCGGGAGGGCCGCATATGAAGTTTCCTGCTCTACAGTCCTGCGTAAGACGGAAAGCACATTAAGTGCTTTCCTTTGCGTGCGGAACTCGCGATAAACTTCATCAGTGCCCGCCCCACGGGAAACCGTCGGGATAGACCAGTTCAGATGGGGCTTTGATGCACGGGTGGGCTGTTGATGGGCAATTGGGTATGATGCTGTGGTTACTGCATCGACTCTGAGATGCATGTTTGTACGTTCCCGGCGGTCGGTTTGCCAGAAGCGCCCCGTCGGTTGTTCCAGACCCGTTTAGAAGAAAGGAAACCACACGAACCTATGGCAGCTAAAAAATCATCTCCCTTGAAGATCATCCCGCTCGGCGGCCTTGATGGCATCGGCAAGAACATGACGGTCTTCGAGTGCGGCGACGACATGGTGCTCGTCGACGCCGGCCTCATGTTCCCCGACGACTCGCAGCCCGGTATCGACCTGGTGCTTCCCGACTACACCTATGTCCTGGAGAACGAGGAGAAGCTCCGCGGCATCGTTGTCACCCACGGCCACGAGGACCACACCGGTTCGCTTCCGTATCTGCTGCAGGACCTCAACAACAAGGTGCCCATCTTCTCGAGCAAGCTGACGCTCGGTTTTATCGAGGGCAAGCTCTCCGAGTTCCGCATCCGCGCGCCCAAGTTCCGTGAGGTCAAGGGCGGCAGCCACGTCAATCTGGGTGGCATCTCGCTCGACTTCTTCTCGATGACGCACTCCATCCCCGGCGCTCTGGGCGTGTTCATCCGCACCAATCAGGGCACCGTTATGCACACGGGCGACTTTAAGCTTGACCAGACGCCCATCGATGGTGTCACGCCCGACTATGCCGCTATCAGCCGCTTTGCCAAGCAGGGCATCGACCTGCTGCTTTCCGACTCTACCAACGCCACGGTTCCCGGCTTTACCAAGTCCGAGGCCGAGGTTGGTCCCAACCTGCTGCATGCCATCAAGAATGCTCCGGGCCGCGTGTTCGTCGCGTCGTTCTCGAGCCACATCCATCGCTTGCAGCAGATCTGCGACGCCGCCCGCAAGTGCGGCCGCAAGGTCGTCGTGACCGGACGTTCCATGCTCACCAACACCCGCGTGGCGCGCGAGCTGGGCTACCTCAACATCGACGATGCCGATATCATCGATGCCTTTGATATCGATAACCTGCCCGACGATAAGATCGTCGTCATGTGCACCGGTTCGCAGGGCGAGCCGCTGTCGGCCCTGTCCCGCATGGCCAACGGCGAGCACAAGACGCTTTCCATCCACGAGGGCGATACCGTCATCCTCTCGGCAACTCCCGTTCCCGGCAACGAGAAGGCCGTCCAGCAGGTCGTCAACAGCCTGGCCAAGCTTGGCTGCGACGTCTGGGATAAGTCCCGTGCCCTCGTCCACGTCTCGGGCCACGGCAGCCAGGAGGAGCTCAAGCTCATGATAGCCATGGCCAAGCCCACCTACTTTATGCCGGTTCACGGCGAGGCCGTTCACCTGCGCGCCCATGCCCAGCTCGCCCGCAAGATGGGCCTTAAGGACGATCACATCTTTATCCTCGATAACGGTGACACGCTCGAGATGCGCGGCGGTATCGTCAAACGCGGTGCGCCCGTCGAGTCCGGCGTTGTCTATGTCGACGGTCTGCGCATCGGCGATACCGACCCCATTGTCCTGCGCGATCGCCAAAAGCTCGCCAACGACGGTATGGTCACGGCTGTTGCCATCGTCTCGCTCAAGCACAAGAAGATCGAGGCTATCGAGTTCTCGGGCCGCGGCGTTTCGTTTGCCATCGACGACCAGTTCTCCGAGGATGCCTCCGCAGCTATCATGAAGACGATCGAGAAGGGCAAGTTTAGCTTTACCAGCAGCGGCTCCGATGCCATTCGCAAAGCCGTGCGCGATTCGCTCTCCAACTTTAT
>CABUVB010000246.1 GCA_902494815.1 uncultured Collinsella sp.
CTTGCCTTCATCATCATCAACATCGTGGTTGACATGCTCTACCTGCTCATCAACCCGCGCATCAGGACGGTGTAGATTATGGTAAAGATTCGAGAGAAGCAAACCGAGCAGCTCGAGAAGGCTGCCTCCAAGGGGCTCAAGCTCGGTGGCTGGAAGAAGATGACGTTGTCTTCTAAGATTGCCGCCGTCGTGCTGGTGCTGGTCGCCCTGACTGCGATTCTGGCGCCCCTTCTTGCCCCCTATAGCCCGGTCGAGATCTTTACGGCTCGCCAGGCTCCCGGCAACGGATTTATCTTCGGTACCGACGATAAGGGTCGCGACATTCTGTCGCGTATGCTCTACGGTGGTCGTTACTCGCTGATTATCGGCTTTGGCGCCACCGCCATGGCTCTGGTCTGCGGCTCGGTCGTGGGCGCCCTTGCAGCGGTTTCGCGCAAGGCCGTCTCCGAGACGATCATGCGTATCCTGGACATCATCATGTCCATCCCGGGCATCGCCCTCGCGGCCGTCTTTGTCTCCATCCTGGGCAACTCCGTGCCGTCGATCATCTTCGCCATCGGCTTTATGTACACTCCGCAGATTGCCCGTATCGTGCGCGCCAACATCGTGTCCGAGTACGGCGAGGACTATGTTCGCGCGGTCATCGTTTCCGGCGCCAAGGCTCCGTGGATTTTGATCAAGCATGTTCTGCGTAACTGCATCGCCCCGATCATGGTCTTCACCGTTACCCTGGTCGCCGACGCCATCATCTTCGAGGCCTCGCTGACCTTCATCGGCGCTGGTATCCAGGAGCCCACCGCTACCTGGGGCAACATCCTCGCCGACGCCCGCGGCGGCGTGCTCGCCGGCCGTTGGTGGCAGGCACTGTTCCCGGGCCTGGCCATCATGATCACCTGCCTGGCGCTCAACATCCTCTCCGAGGGCATTACCGACGCCATGGCCGCTGCTCCCTCCGCCGCCCTGGATCCCACCGATTCCTCCAAGCGTCGCGAGGCCGACCTGCTGGTCTCCGACCCCGTTCGAGCCTACAAGGAGCAGGCCCAGTCCCTCTCCGCTCGCCTTGGCGCCCTGCGCGATGTCGAGCTCAAGCGTGACGATCGCCATGTGCCCGACGAGTCTGTTGAACCGATTCTCTCGGTCCGTGACTTCTGCATCCAGTTTGAGCATCACGGTGATATCAACGTCGTCGACCATGTCAACTTTGACGTCCGTCCTGGTCAGACCATGGGCCTGGTGGGCGAGTCCGGTTGCGGTAAGTCCATCACCACGCTGGCCATCATGGGCCTGACCGATGAGGACGAGCACCTTTCCGGCGAGGTCCTCTGGGAGGGCCGTGACCTGCTCAAGATGAGCAAGAAGGAGTGGTTCGGCCTGCGCGGTACCGATATCGCTATGGTCTATCAGGACGCCCTGTCCTCGCTCAACCCCTCCATGCTCATCTCTGCCCAGATGAAGCAGCTCACCAAGCGCGGCGGAACCCGCAGCGCCGAGGAGCTCCTGGAGCTCGTCGGCCTCGATCCCAAGCGCACGCTCGAGAGCTATCCGCACGAGCTTTCCGGCGGCCAGCGTCAGCGTGTCCTGATCGCTATGGCCCTTACCCGCGACCCCAAGCTGGTCATCTGCGACGAACCCACGACCGCTCTGGACGTTACCGTCCAGAAGCAGGTCATCAAGCTGCTCAACGATCTTCAGGCCAAGCTCGGCTTTGCCATGATCTTCGTTTCGCACGACCTGGCGCTGGTCGCCGAGGTCGCCCACAACATCACGGTTATGTACGCTGGCCAGGTTATCGAGCAGGCACCCACCAAGGAGCTGCTCACTAACCCGATCCACGAGTACACCCGCGGTCTTCTGGGTTCCGTTCTGTCCATCGAGAGCGGTTCGGGCCGCCTGCACCAGGTGCCCGGCGCCGTTCCGAGTCCGCGCGATTTCCCCAAGGGCGATCGCTTCGCGCCCCGCTCGAGCCATCCGCGTATTGGCCTGGACACCCGTCCGGTCTTCAAGCGCGTGCCCGGCACCGAGCACTTCTATTCCGAGCTCCCCGACGAGGTGCTCAAGGCAAATGGTTTGACCCCTCACGCGGAGGTGATGTAGATGAGCGAGACCGCAGTCAACGGCGTCGAGCCGATCATCTTCCTTGATGAC
>CABUVB010000247.1 GCA_902494815.1 uncultured Collinsella sp.
ATATAGTTGATTGATCGCGAGTTCCGCACGCAAAGAAGGCCACTTAATGTGGCCTTCGTCTTGCGCAGGACTGCCCGAGCAGGCAATCAAATATATTGCGGGCGGGCACGCGGCCCAGTCGGCTTTACGACAGCGCAATACCGCCAAGCCAGCCCCAGCGCACGCCAGAGCCAGTACCATAAAAGCTAATGAACGAATCGAGCGACTTCGATGTAATGGCACCCTCGTTGCTCATAACGATGCCGCCGCCAACGTAGATACCCACATGACCGTAGATAAGGCCCGGAGCACCCGTGCCGCTGTGCGAGGAATCGGCCACGATCATGCCCACCTGCAGCGCCGAGCGGTCGGAGCTATAGCACCAGGCGTTAAACATGTCGCACGCATTGCCTCCAAAGTAGCCAACGCCGGCGTTACGGAAGACATTGGTGACCCACGCCGCGCACCAGTTCTGACCCGGCGAAGGCGTGGAGTAGCACGCGTTGACGACAGCCTGCTGCTTGCCCGAGCCGGCATTCTGCTGCGGAGTTCCGGGCGCGTACGATCCACCACCCGAGCTCGAACCACCCGAGTAGGAATTGTTCTTGTTCGCGGCAGCCGCGGCAGCGGCAGCCTTCCTAGCGGCCTCCTCAGCCTGGGCAGCAGCGAGGATCTCGGAATCGCGCTGAGCCATGAGCTCCTTGACATCGTCGGAGAGGCCGTTCAGAACCGTCTGGACCTCCTGCTGCTTGGCCTGCATGTCCTGCATCTGAGCAGTCTGCTGGTCCTTGAGCTTCTCCAGGTCGGCCTTCTGCGACTCGAGCTCGGACTTCTGCGTATCGAGCTCTTTCTGGATGGTCTGGATGTCCTCGATGGCGTCACGGTCGCTCTTGTTGATCTTCTCGACGTAATGCGCGTTGGCGACGAGCTCCTCAAACGAACCAGAAGCGAGCAGCAACGACAAGATGTTGGTGCCGCCCGACTTATAGCTGGCGGCAACGCGATCGGAAAGATCGCTGCGCTTCTCTTTGAGCTCGGCCTTCTTGGTGTCGATCTGAGCCTGCGTCTCGTCAATCTGGCCCTGTACGCCCTCGATATCGCTGAGGGTCTGGGCATTCTTGTTGGCGAGCGTCGCGTACTCATTAGCGATGCTGTCGAGCTGGGCCTGGACCTCGTCGAGCTGGGCCTGGGCGGCATTCAGTTTGTCGGTGGTTTCTTGGCTGGCCTCAGCCGCATGGGCGCGGGCGGGCAGGCCAAAAAGAACAGCCGCGGAAGCAGCACCGAAAAGAGCCTTAAGGGCAGTGCGGCGCGAAAGCTCCTGCGTAAAGATGGAATCGTTGTTTGGTGACATATGTACTCCGTTACATGCTTATTTATATGTCGCTCAACTCAAACATATTAACGCACATCGCGCTTGTCCCAACTATTTCCACGAACGGCTGGAAAACCATGGTCAGCGGCTCGCAAATACGTCCCACACCAAAGGTAAGGATTATGCAAATAACACCCTATGAGTACGTTAACATCAATCCTCTGGTTTTCCTGCCCCGCGTGTTTTGGGCGCCCCCAGCTGCGCTATACTCCCCTCAAGAAGTGTTCCTGATTCGATAGGAGACTACATGTCCAAAGCACTCGACCCCAAAGACACCTGCGTCCTCGTTACCGGCGGCGCCGGCTTTATCGGCTCGCACACCGTCGTTCAGCTGCTCGAGGGTGGCTACCAGGTTGTCGTCGTCGATGACCTCTCCAACTCCAGCGCCGTTGCCATCGACCGCGTCAAGACCATCGTGGGCGACGAGGCCGCCAAGAACCTCACCTTCTACGAGGCCAACGTGCTCGACCGCGATGCGATGAACAAGATCTTCGATACCCACCAGATCGACCGCGTCATCCACTTCGCCGGCTTTAAGGCCGTTGGCGAGTCGGTGAGCAAGCCCGTCGAGTACTACCACAACAATATCGAGAACACCCTGGTGCTCATCGATGTCATGCGCAACCACGGTTGCAAGTCCATCATCTTCTCGAGCTCTTCGACCGTCTACGGCGATCCGGACAATCCGCCCGTCACCGAAGAGGACCCCAAGAAGCCCGCGACCAACCCCTATGGTTGGACCAAGTGGATGAT
>CABUVB010000248.1 GCA_902494815.1 uncultured Collinsella sp.
CACGCTCGATCTCATCGACCAGCGCCATAAACTCCTCGTAAGTGGAACAGCGCACCACATGGGCACGCCAAGCGGCGGCATGGGGCATGCCTTTTAAGTACCAGCTTGCGTACGTGCGGGCACGCGACATGAGCGGTAAGAGTTCATGCGTCAGCGTAAGGTGCTCACGCAGGGCGTCCAGGCGCTCGACGGAGCTGCGTGCCGGCACCGGTATGCCATCGAGTGCAAGGGCGCGAGCATCGCCGAACACCCAGGGGTTGCCATAGATACCGCGCGCGATAAACACCGCGCTGGCACCCGAGCTGCGCAGATGCTCCGCGGCATCCTCGGCCGAGAACACATCGCCCGAACCAATCACGGGAATCTCGACGGCATCTGCGACCTCATCGACGACCGACCAATCCGCCTGGCCCGTGTAGAGTTGCGTAGCGCAACGACCATGCACGGCGACTGCGGCAGCCCCTGCGCCCTCAAGCATCTGGGCAAATGTCGCGGCATTGCGGTCCTCGGCATAAAAGCCCTTGCGAATCTTGACGGTCACGGGCACGTGCGCCGCGCCCACCGTGGCCTCGACGATCTTCTCCGCAAGGTCGGGCGTGCGCATGAGCGCCGAGCCCTCGCCCTTGGTAACGACCTTGCGGGCGGGGCATGCCATATTGATATCGATGAGCGACAGGCGATCGCCAACGCGCTCCTCGACGGCGGCGACGGCGCTCGCAAACTGATCAGGCTTGGAGCCAAAGAGTTGCACGCAAATCTGCTGCTCTTCGTCAGCCGGTAGCACCAGGCGCCAGGTCTTGTTGCTGGCATAGGCAAGGCCCGCCACGCTCACCATCTCGCTGTAGGCAAGGTTGGCACCGCGGCGGCGACACATGATGCGGTAGGCAGGGTCGGTCACGCCCGCCATGGGAGCCATAAGGAACGGCTGCTCGACATAGGCGCCCAGCAGCCGCTTGCTGTATTCAGAAAGCGCCATAGGCCTACTCGTCCACCTTGAGAATCGCCATAAAGGCCTCCTGCGGGACCTCGACCGAGCCGATGGCTTTCATGCGCTTCTTGCCCTCTTTCTGCTTTTCGAGCAGTTTGCGCTTACGCGAAATATCGCCGCCGTAGCACTTGGCAAGCACGTCCTTGCGACGCGCCTTGACGGTGGAGCGGGCAATGATCTTGTTGCCGATAGCACCCTGGATGGGCACCTCAAACAGCTGACGCGGGATGATCTCCTTGAGCTTGTCGCACAGACCGCGGGCCAGGCCATAGGCCTTGTCCTTGTGCACGATAAACGACAGCGCGTCCACCTCATCGCCCGAAAGCAAGATATCGAGCTTCACAAGCTCGGAGGGACGGTACTCGTTGAACTCGTAGTCGAGCGAGGCATAGCCCTTGGTACGACTCTTGAGCTGGTCAAAGAAGTCCAGGATGAGCTCGGCGAGCGGCATGTCAAAGCGCATCTCGACCGATTTGCTCGTGAGATGGATCATGTCAGTCGTGACGCCACGGTGCTCGATGGCGAGCTGCATGACGGCGCCCGTGTACTCAGGCGGACAGATGATCTTTGCCTTGAGGTACGGCTCCTCAATGCGCTCGATACGCGTGGCCTCGGGAAGGTCCTGCGGGCTGCGGACATCGATCATCTCGCCGTCGGTCTTGTAGACGTGATAGTCGACCGAGGGACTCGTGGCAATGAGGTCCAAGTTGAACTCGCGCTCCAGGCGTTCCTTAACGACTTCCATGTGCAGCAGGCCCAGGAAGCCCACGCGGAAGCCAAAGCCAAGCGCCACCGAGGTCTCGGGCTCCCACACCAACGACGGGTCGTTGACGTGCAGCTTATCAAGCGCGTCACGCAGGTTCTCGTAGTCCTTGTTATCGATCGGGAACAGGCCCGTATAGACCATAGGCTTGGCCTCGCGGTAGCCGGGAAGCGGCTCGGGGCAGGGATTCGACGCCCACGTGAGGGTATCGCCCACGCGCACGGCCTCGGGGTCCTTCAGGCCCGTGACCACGTAGCCCACCTCGCCGACCGTCAGCGCATCGACCGGAGTCTCGGCGGGACGCTTGACGCCCACGCCATCG
>CABUVB010000249.1 GCA_902494815.1 uncultured Collinsella sp.
CCTCGGGCATGTACATTGCCCAAGGACGGTTGAATTCCGCGGTACCACCTTGTTTGACCCGGCGGATGTCTGGCCCGCCGTGCCCACTCTGCGCCCCTTGTCGCGAGGCTCACGGCTTCCCTACTGGGGCTTCGCTGCCACCGGCCGCGCGCCCGTTGAGGTCGCTGCTCGGGAGTGAACGCTTGGCCCTTGCCACCGCAGGAAGGCTTGCAGCCCATGACCTTCCCTCTCTTGCCGGCGACACGGCGGGCAAAACCCTCTCCGTCAACGCATTGGGCTATAGGATAACACATTTCGCGAGCGCATCGCCGCGTTCCGTTTTGTTCGCGCTGGGTACAAGGCAAGTAGCTGTGCAAACTGGCCGTGCGCCCATCCGTGGCGCTCGGCTCGCGAGATCAAGGATATGGTATGGGAAAGAAACTCGATAAGAAGGCCAAGCCCGCAGCGGGCAAGACGCCCAAAGGCATGAAGGTCGATAAGGCCGTTAAAAAATTCCGCAAGCTCGAGGGCAAGCTGTGGACCCGCGAGTACCTGCTCAAGATTGCCGAGTTTGACGGCGCGACCATTGCTCCCGCCAACGGTGCCGCCGCCCGTGCCGACGCCATGGGCACCCTTGCCGGCGAGCACCATAAGCTTCTGACCAGCGAAAAGTCTGTCGAACTTGTGCGCTCGCTAGCACGCGAGACCGTCGCCGGCGGCAAGATCGACGACCCGCAGCTGCTCGACGAGATCCGCGTGCTCGGCCGCGACCAGCGCGAAGCAAGCGTCATCCCCACCGAGGAGGCCGAGGCCTGGACCAGGCTCACCTGCGAGGCCGACGCCGTGTGGCACAAGGCCAAGACGGCCAATGACTGGGCGAGCTTTGAGCCCTATGTGGATAGAATCGTCGCCCAGCTTAAGCATCAGGCCGAGCTCATGGACCCCAAGCGCGACCCATACGATGTTTGGCTCGACCAGTACGAGCGCGGCCTTTCCACCAAGAGCTTCGATGCGTTTTGCGACGAGGTCAAGGCCACGGTCGTGCCGCTCGTGCACGCCATCGGCGAGCGCGGCCAGCAGCCCGATGCCGACTTTTTGCACGCCCGCGTGCCCGATGCCGCCCAGCGCGCCATGAGCTTTGACCTGATGAAGCTCGTCGGCCTGGACCTGAACGACACCACGCTTGCCTTTACCGAGCACCCGTTTAGCGAGGGCTTTGCCGTAGGCGACGCGCGCATCGCGACGCACATCTACGAGGACGACTGCATCTCCAACGTCTACAGCATCATCCACGAGGCGGGGCACACCATGTACGAGCTGGGCGTCAATCCCGCCTATGCGCGCACCTGCCTGGAGGGCGGCACCTCCATGGGCATCCACGAGAGCCAGAGCCGCTTCTTTGAGAACACCGTAGGCCGCAGCCGCGCTTTTATGGGACCGCTGCTCGAGGTGCTGCGCCGTCACGCGCCCGAGGTCTACAGCAGCGTGGACGAGGACACGCTCTACCGCGCCGTGAACATCGCGCAGCCGTCGTTGATCCGCACCGAGGCGGACGAGCTCACCTATCCGCTGCACGTTATGGTGCGTTACGAGATCGAGCGCATGCTGTTTGCCGGCGAGGCCACGGCCAAGGACATCCCGACGCTTTGGAATCGCTTTATGGATGAGTACCTGGGCATTCCCGTCCCCGACGACACGCACGGCTGCCTGCAGGATACGCACTGGAGCGGCGGCTCGTTTGGCTACTTCCCCACGTATGCGCTGGGTAGCGCCTACGACGCTATGTTTGTGCCGGCCATGTGCCGCGACGGCGTCGACCTCACCGGTGCCTGCGCGAGCGGCGATCTGGCGCCCGTCCGTGCCTGGCTGGGTGAGCACATTTGGCAGTGGGGCCGCGCCAAAGACGCACCGGAGCTCATCAAGGGCGCCTGCGGCATGGACTTTGACGCCCGTTACTACTGCAGCTACCTGCAGGACAAGTTCACCACGCTCTACGAGCTGTAAGGCATAACCGACACGCCAACGCAAAGGGGACGCCGCGGAACCAATCCGCAGCGCCCCCTTTCCACCTAGTTGTTTAAG
>CABUVB010000250.1 GCA_902494815.1 uncultured Collinsella sp.
CGAACGCGGTAGAATACTTTGGCATGGGAGCCTCCCAACCTCGTTGCGGCGCGGCTGCGCCTATGGCACTTCAACATCATTGTCGCAGCCCCGACCCGCGGTCACGAGCGGGGGCTCCTGCCTTTTCAGTGCCCTCGGATTGGGTCATAGTGTCTGTCCGCGCCAAAACATCGGCGTTGCCGGAGTAGGGTAGTTTGGCACTTGGGGACGTTCCTTTTGTGCCGGCACTTTGGGACACTCCTTGTTAGGAGAGTGATGCAAGGGGCTCGTCCTTTACTTTACCGAGATAAAGTGAACGTGCAGATTCGTAACCCACTCGCAACCGTTCTATGGCACGATATTGAACGAATGTATGCTATGCGCCCAAATCTTTTGGGCAGAGTGGGAGACAGTATGGTCAAGCTGTACGAGGACGGCATCTACCTGCGCGGCGGCAGCGAGGTTGTGCCTGCGGCCGAGGCCGCCGAGCGCGGTATTACGCAGACGCCCGCGGATGCCAAGCGCGGCACCATCGCGTATTCGATCCTCCAGGCACACAATACGTCCGGAGATCCCGAGGCGCTCAAGATTCGCTTCGACGCCATGGCGAGCCACGACATCACTTTTGTCGGCATCATCCAGACGGCGCGCGCCTCGGGCATGGAGCGGTTCCCGCTGCCTTACGTGCTCACCAACTGTCACAACTCTCTGTGCGCCGTGGGCGGCACCATCAACGAGGACGACCACGTCTTTGGCCTCTCGGCTGCCAAGAAGTACGGCGGCATTTTCGTTCCGCCGCATATCGCCGTCATCCACTCCTTTATGCGTGAGAACTTCGCTGGTTGCGGCAAGATGATCCTGGGTTCCGACTCGCACACCCGCTATGGTGCCCTGGGCACCATGGCCGTGGGCGAGGGCGGCGGCGAGCTGGCAAAGCAGCTGCTGCGCGACACCTACGATGTCGCCTATCCCGGCGTCGTCGCCATCTACCTCACGGGCGCCCCGCGCCCCGGCGTCGGCCCGCACGATGTGGCGCTCGCCATCATCCGCGCCGTCTTTGCCAAGGGCTACGTCAAGAACAAGGTCATGGAGTTCGTGGGCCCCGGCATCGCGAGCATGACGACTGACTATCGCAACGGCGTCGACGTCATGACCACCGAGACCACCTGCCTTTCCTCCATCTGGGCCACCGACGAGGACACACACGCGTTTTTGGCCATGCACGGCCGCGGCGACGACTACCGCGAGCTCAAGCCCGCCGATGTCGCCTACTACGACGGCTGCGTCGAAGTCGATCTGTCGAGCATCAAGCCCATGATCGCGCTGCCGTTCCATCCTTCCAACGGCTTTGAGATTGACGAGCTCAACGAGAACCTCGAGGACATCCTGCATGAGGTGGAGCTCGAGGCCGCCAAGATCGGCGAGGGCAAGACGCACTTTAGCCTGCTCGACAAGATCGTCGACGGCAAGCTGCACGTGCAGCAGGGCGTTATCGCCGGCTGCTCGGGCGGCAACTACGACTCCGTGGTCCAGGCTGCCCGCGTGCTCAAGGGCGCCAACACCGGCTGCGGCGAGTTCTCGCTGTCGGTCTATCCCACAAGCCAGCCCGTGGCACTCGAGCTTACACGCCGCGGCTACATCTACGACCTTATGGAGGCCGGCGCGATTGTGCGCACGGCATTCTGCGGCCCGTGCTTCGGCGCCGGCGACACGCCCGCCAACAACGGCCTGTCCATCCGCCATACCACGCGCAACTTCCCCAATCGCGAGGGTTCCAAGCCGGGCAACGGTCAGCTGAGCGCCGTGGCCCTGATGGACGCCCGCTCCATTGCGGCGACGGCTGCCAACGGCGGCGTCCTGACGCCGGCGACCGACCTGCCCGAGGAGACTTGGGACGAGGCCTGCGAGTACACCTTTGACGACGCGCCGTACAAGAAGCGCGTGTACTGGGGCTTTGGCAAGGCTGAGCCGGCCGACGAGCTGGTCGAGGGCCCCAACATCAAGCCGTGGCCCGCGATGGAGCCTCTCGGCGACGACATCCTGCTCAAGGTGTGCTCCAAGATCATGGACCCGGTCAC
>CABUVB010000251.1 GCA_902494815.1 uncultured Collinsella sp.
ATGTTGTCACGCAGCGGGTTGAGCTTCATACGCACGCCCATGGCACGCAGCTCCTGCGTAGGCTCGATAAACGTACGGCCCACATAGCGGTTCTTGATGAGGCCCTCGCCAAAGGGAATACCGCTCTCGTGCGAATACCCCTCCGCGGGCGGCAGGCCGGAGTCGGGTACGCCGATGACCAGGTCGGCCTCGACGGGCTCCTCGTGTGCCAGCTGACGACCCATGTCATAACGGCAGGCATAGACGCTCTTGCCGTTCATGATGGAGTCGGGGCGGGCAAAGTAGACCTGCTCAAAGATGCAGTTTGCGGGCTCTTCGGCTGCAGGCACGCCCTGCTCGGATACCAGACCCTCGGCGCTGATGCGCAAAATCTCGCCGGGACGAACGTCACGGACGTACTCGGCACCCACGATGTCGAGTGCGCAGGTCTCGGAAGCAACGACCCAGCCGCCGGCGCGCGTGACACGGACGGCGGAGTCGACCGTCGCGGCGCCGTCCTGCGACGGCAGCTGCGAAACGGATGCGGCATCGGCCTGGTCCAGGCCCTCGTCCACCAGCTTGCCCAGCACGAGCGGGCGAATGCCGTGTGGATCGCGGAATGCGTAGAGTGCCTGCTCGTTGATGAGCGTCATGGCGTAGCCGCCGCGCACGAGCTCCATGGTCTTGCGAATGCCCTCGCGCAGATGGCCTGTACGCTGAGTAAAGTAGCCGATAAGCTTAGTCGCGACCTCGGAATCCGAATTGGAAAGGAACGGCACGCCCAGCTCGATCAGCTGGCGGCGCAGCTCGTCGGTGTTGACGAGGGTACCGTTGTGCGCGAGCGCGATAATGACGCTGTTGATGGTAGAAAGATGCGGCTGCGAGGCTTCCCAGCTCTTGGCGCCGGCGGTGCCATAGCGCACGTGGCCCACGGCCAGCTGGCCGGAGAGCGTCGACAGGTCGGCGTTGGAGAACACGCGATCGAGCAGTCCCAGGTCTTTGCGAACCATAACCGTGCCGCCATCACCCACGGCGATTCCCGCCGATTCCTGGCCGCGATGCTGCAGCGCGCGCAGACCAAAGTACGTCAGTCGAGCCACATCGCGATCGGGTGCCCACACACCAAAAATGCCGCATTCCTCATGCAGCTGGTCGGAGTCCGGATCATACGTCGACATGGTCTTCACCTGTCCCGCGGCACGCTCGGCCGCGCGGATGGTTTCTTGAGACATGGCATCCCCTCAGAGCCTCGTTATTTGGCGTTACCTGCCCTATTATACGCACGGCAAGACAAGCACTCCCGCGCATGAACAGCGCTTTTTAAAAGCCCACCGAGCTTATAATCCGTTTTGCAGCCAAACATTTTATTGGGCAACCGCTTCGGGGCCGACGATCCCGCATACTTCCGTTGCGACGCGTCTCGCCCGCCGTTGGGGCTTGCATTGTTGCAATTGGGACGTTCGTCCTGTCTTTTGGCAGGTCGGCGGCGTATCCTTGTACCTACAGCAAAACGAGAAAGGTTATGTATGGATCGAAACGAACTCGACCCCAGCGTCCCCAGCGCCACGGAGGTCAAGAAGATCCCCCTCATCATTAAGGTATACGCCGTCCTGTGCATCCTGTCCGGCGTGAGCACGCTCCCGTCGGTCGGCGCCTTTATGTGGCAGGTCATCACTGCGCTCATCAACGGCAACGCCGCCGCCAAGCTCGGCGACAACACGCTCGTCGCGGTCGGACTGATTGTCGCCGGCATCATGCTCTCGGCTGCCAGTGCCGTCATCTTGATCATCTTTGGCCTTGACCTCATCAAGAACCAGCGCCGCAATGCCGCCCGCCTGTCTTACGTCCTCATCGCATTTACCGTCGTGGAGCTTTTAGTTGACGTGATGCTCCAGGGCATCGGACCCTTCCTGCTGCGCCCCGCCGTCCAGCTTGTCATCCTCATTGCGCTGTCGGCCACCGTCGACCCCACGCTACGCCAGGAGCGCGAACTGCAGCGCCGTCTGCAAGAGATGCTCGACCGCGATGCCGCCGCCGAGGGGATGCTCGGCCGCGACG
>CABUVB010000252.1 GCA_902494815.1 uncultured Collinsella sp.
AGAAAGCCTCAATCCTGGTTTGCAGTTGGCCTGCATCCTCGCCGGCGTAGTCGGTCGTGATGTGCATAAACGGAATGCCGGCCTCCTCGGCGGCCTTCTCCACGGCAAACGACTCCATCTCGTAGAGCGTGCAGAACTGCAGGGCCACGTCGACGATACCGTCGGCATGCAGGTCCTTGGCCATCTGGACAATGTCCTTCATACGCTGGTCGTTGGGCGTAAAGACGGCGCAGTTGATCTTAAAGTAGCGCTCGGCGATGGCGTCGAGCATCTCGTCAACCGTCTCACCGGACTCATCGACCAGGTCCTTGTAGTAGCGCGAGCCCGTGCAGGACTCCTCGCCCACCACGACGCCGCCGGCCTTCTCGATGAGGTTGAACAGCTTCCAGTTGGGCACGGCCATGGGCGTACCGGTGTACAGGATGCGCTTGGTCCCCTTGGGCGCCACGCCCTCGCCAGCCTCAACGCGCTGCTCGCACTCAGCCGCCATCTCGTTGATGGCGCCGGTCAGGCGCGGCGTGTCGTCCATAAAGGCTGCCTGCACGGTCAGCAGGCTGTCGAGACCGCTGATGGGCGCAGGGTCGGCAGCGCGCGTGGCAGCGAGGCGCTGCAGGGCACGACGCTTCTCATTGACGGCGTGGATGGCGGCCTTCAGACGCTCGGGCGTGATCTTGACGCCGCACTCTTCCTCGATCTTGGCGGCGAGCTTCTTGACCTCGGCCTTCCAGGTCACGAGCGTCGACTCGTCGTGCACGTTGGGAATATCCATGACGTACATGTTCTTTTGCGTGGCAAAGAACTCGTAGGCCTTCTTCTTGCCATCGCAGGTGTTCTCGCCCACCACCAGGTCACTCGACTCAATGTAGGGGCAAACCTCGCCCAGCTTAAAGCCGGCAAAGCTCTTGATGAGCGGGCAGGTGTTGCGCGGCAGATGCTCCTCGACCTTGTCGGTCGCCCAGTCGGCACCCGAACACAGGCCCACGGGGATGCCATCGCAGGCAAGCACGATCTCCTCGGGCACGTACACACAGAACGAACCGACGATCTTGGTGGCCTCGCCGGCCTCCTTCTTGTCGAGCATCTCCTTAATACGGCCGCTGTGGATGTTGGTGGCGACAAAATCCAGGTAGGACGTAGACTTGGGGCGATTGTTCTGCGCCAGGAACATATCGCCGTACATCTGGCCCACGGCGCCCAGCAGCATGTCGTGGTCGGCAAGATTCATGCCGAGGCTCTCCCACATCGGATGGAAATCGAATTCTTCAGCCATGACGGTTCCCCTCTCGAACCAAAAATGAATAGCTACGGTATTTCTGCACGGTGGGTGGCGAAAACCCAGCCGTGCTCAAACCCGGAATTTTGGGGAACCCGCTTTGCGGTCGATTATTTAGTTGTGCGTCGTCTCTCCCGGAGCCGTGAACATACCTGCTCATATGCGGCTCCGAGCCATATACAGGGCGCGCGCCGCAACGCGACGCGAATATGTCTTCTGCGGCATCAGCGCGCCCTCCTTTTCTCGTCGAAGGTAACTATATCAACGGTTGTCGTCCAGACGAACACCGCCGACATGCGTACGACAGCGTCGGGATGTGAGCATCTCACTGTCTGATAATTAATTATCAGACTGATAAGGTTTAGTCATGTAGAAATCGGCGAACGGCGAAGTGAAAACAAAGCGGTCGAGGACTACCTCCTCGACCGCATCGCCCCCGCATTATCGGCAAACGAGATGAATCCTGCTTGCATCAAAATGCATGCGCAGAGTCTCACCCGCCTGCGGCAGCTCTTCCACGGGTACACTCACCTTATTCACCTTCCACTGCAGACGCGTGGGCGCATCAGTACGCGGCACGTCCAACAGCACCAGGCGCTCAAAGCGTGAATCGCTCACTCGGGCCACGTGCAAATCATAGCTGTTGCGACCCCGCTCCGCGCGATTGTCAACATGGAAGTAGCTTGCGCGAATGCCCAGGTACGCCACATTATCGGGAACCTCGCGACCCACGTTAAAGGTCATGCCCCAGTCGAGGGC
>CABUVB010000253.1 GCA_902494815.1 uncultured Collinsella sp.
GCATAAACAGTCCCTATTTCACCGCAACTTAGGTGGGGTTAGTGGGTGGGGTGCCAGACGTGGAGGGCGCCGGCGAGGATGTCGACCTCGATGCGCGAGGCGACGATGGGCTCGCCGTCGGCCTGGATGGGATAGTCGGGCTCCTCAAAGGTGAGCTCGACATGGCGGCAGCGGCGCATGCGAACCGGCGGCAACTTGGTATGGTGGCCGTCCTTGGCCGAAAGAAACATAGGCAGGGCAACCGCGCGAGGGACGGGGCCGCAGGCGTAGCAGACGTCGAGTACGCCGTCGCAGGGGTCGGCATCGGGGCAGATGCGATAGCCCGAGCCATAGGTAGGACCCAGCTGAATCGCCATGATGATCGCCCTCACACGCTCGGTGGGTGCCCCGTCAAAGCTGACCGTCATGGGGTAGTTACGATAGCGCAGACCAAACTGCTCAAGTCCCGAGAGGGTGTAGAGCGGAGCGCCCGTCAAGCCGGTCTTTTTGCGCAGCTCAGTGGTGCCCAGACCGATGGCGGCATCGATGCCGACCGAAAGCGTTTGGTCGTAGTACTCAACGGTAGCCTCGCCGCTGCCGCTTGCGGGGTTCCATGAACGAATGCGCCCGATGTCCTGACGCTGCAGCTCACAGGTGAGCAGTGCGCCAAAATCCTTGCCGGAGAAATCGTCGATGCCGAGCGTTTGGGCAAAATCGTTGCCGGAGCCAACGGGCAGGACGGCAAGAGCGGGGCGGGCGTCCTCCTTTTGCGTCATAAGCCCATTGACGACCTCGTGGATTACGCCGTCGCCACCGAGTGCGATAACGGTGCGATAGCCCGTTGCCTGGGCGGCCAGCTCCTTGGCGTGTCCCATGCGCTCGGTTAGCACCAGGTCAAACTGGGATGCGCGTGCAGCCATGTCCAAAAAGCGCTGCAGGCGCTCGGCAACTTCGCGCGCCGCACCCGACTGGGCGGCGGGGTTGGCGATGATGAGCGTGCGACCAAAATCAGTTGCGTGCATGGGGCGACTCCCGGCGTATGACGTGACGATGCGGTCGCGCTCAGGTCGAATTGCCCCTGATTGTGGCTGCACGGCGATTATTACATCTACTCTATCAGGTCGTTGTGGCGCTCGATAGCATCCGCTACCGTACCGCCTTCATCCACAATAAGCGAACGGCGCTTGGGCGAGATGATGCGCTGGGCGGGGTACACGCCGCGGTGTCCGGCGGTTAGGTAGCTGATAAAGGCCACGATGACAAAGAACCCGGCTGCCGTGCCGTGGAACAGGTCGATGGCCATCATGCAGGTGGTGATGGGCACGTTAAGGCCGGCGCAGAACACGCCGAGCATGCCCAGCGCCGCCAGAAAGCTGGGGTCGATTCCGGTGAGGCAACCGATCCATCCGCCGAGCGCCGCACCGATACCAAACAGGGGCGTGACCTCGCCGCCTTGGAAGCCGGCGCCCAGGGTGAGCGCTGTGACGACCAACTTGATGGCTGCGTCCGCCAGGGTGGTGTTGCCGGCAAATCCGGCGCCGGAAAGCCACGTGGAAAGGCCGGCGTAGTTCCAAGCGTCGAGAAGGGCATAGGCGGCCAAAACCACGAGTGCACCTATGAGTGCGCGAATAAGATAATTGGTGATAAAGCGACCGTACAGGCTCTTGACGGTTCGAACCGACCAGGCAAAGAGGCGTGCCGTCAGACCGAAGATAATGGCGCTGATAACAACGATGACAACCGTCCGTGGTGTCATGTTGGGAACGCTGGCGATAACATTCGCCTCGTACTCGGTACCTAGGGCAAGTGATGTAAAGTAGCCGGTAAATGAGGCGACCAGGCAGTAGATGCCCGCCGTGTAGTCGATCTTGCCGATAAAGCACATCTCCATGCCAAAGAAAGCTCCGGCAAGGGGCGAGCCGAATACGGCGCCAAAGGCCGACGAGATGCCGGCGAGCATGAGGTCGTGGTGGTCATGCTTTTTGAGGTGGGCGAGGCTCGAGATGTTGCTGGCGATGGTGCCGCCAATCTGCACCGC
>CABUVB010000254.1 GCA_902494815.1 uncultured Collinsella sp.
GAGACGGCTGCCATCTGCACGGAGCGCTTACCGGTCGTAGTTCCGCCGCCCACGCCTACAAAGACCGGGCACTCGGCGACGGTCAGCAGCGCTTGCGTAATGGCGGGCTGCGGCGTGAAAGGGTAGACCGCAAAGACGGCATCGGCGTTGGAGTTGCGGATAACCGCGACGTCGGTGGTGTAAATGAGCGACTTGATGCGTCGGCCGAAGAGCGTAAAGCCGCTGGCCTCCTCGATCTCGTCGGGCATGCGAAGGGCCGCCTTGCGCAAACGCCCGTCGATGGGCAGCGGCTCCATGGGGAGCAGTCCGTTGGGGGTCATGGCTACCTGGGGCTCGGTGAACTCGTCTGCGAGCTCGACCTCGGAGAAATCGACCGAGGCGACGATGTCCTCGTGAACCTCGGCGGGTACATCGATGGGAGCTTGGTCGTTTGCCGCGGCAGGCGTGTCGAAGGAGCTGGTGCCGACGAAGGCGTCGACGCGCTCATTTAGATCGTTGAGGGTATCCATGGAGTCTCGATTCTATGTGATGACGGCCGGCGCGATGCAGCCGGAATTGCGAATGCTAAATCGTTTGACGAGTTGATTTTTCCCCGCCGTGCCATCCGTTAGACCGAAGGGCAGGCGAACGTGAAGGAGCTGTGGTGGCGGGGATCGAGGTGCTATCTTGAAAGTCCCGTTTAAAAGAGAGGTGACGCGGTATGGAATTGACAGCAATGTTTGGCTCGATTGGCCTGTGTGTGGGCGCAATCGTTGCCGCCGCGGTCATCTACTTTGTGGTCACGGCCATTAAGGGCAAAAGGGCCGAACGCAAGGAGCGCACGATGCTTAAACAGCATCGCGACCAGCAGGGCAAACGCGCACGGAGATAGCTTGTTGAGTTTTGGATCCGTGCGCTAGCTGCGTTTTCGGATCAGGGCAATGTAGAAGCCCTCAAAGTCGCGGCTAGGCGGAATGGTCAGCGTACCGGGCATACCGTTGGCGACGGCCGAGACATGGCCGGCAGCGATGGCCTCGGTGAGGGCGTTGCGCTCGATATGCGGCTCCTCGCCGGCATCCTGGGCGCGACGCGTTTCACTTTCGCTCGGTGTGCCGTCGAGGGGGATAAGCTCGCAATCCATGTGCTTGTCGAGGGCCTCTTGCAGGGCGTCCTCGTTTTCCTGCGGCAAGATCGAACAAGTCGAATAGACGAGCGTGCCGCCCGGTTTGAGGGCTCCCATGGCGCGGTCCAGAAGTGCTCGCTGCGAGCGGGCACACTTGCTCAGCAGCTGCTCGGCCAGGCCGCGCAGGCTTTTCTCGTTGCCGCTGATGACGGTGCCCGTGCCGGTGCAGGGAGCGTCGAGCAGGATGCGGTCAAAGCGGAAGAACTCGTCGAGCTCGCGTGCGTCGATGCGCATGACGGGCACGTTTTTTGCGCCTTGGCGGTGGAGGTTGGCTTCGAGCTTCTCGGCGCGGGGAATGCTCATCTCGCAGGCGGTAAGGTGCGCCTGCCCCTGCGTGAGGGCGGCGATCTGCGTCGTCTTGCCGCCAGGGGCTGCGCACATGTCCAGGATGTCCTCGCCTGCCTGGGCGCCCAGGACCAACGGCGGCATCATGGACGACAGGCTCTGCAGATAGATCTTGCCGTCGCGGTAGATGTCGAGATCCCACAGATCGGAAACCTGGGCCTCGGGCAGGATAAAGGCGTCCGGGTACCAGGCGACGGGGTTGTGGGCGATGCCAGCGGCATCGAGCGCCGCAGCGATGTCCTCGGCGGTTGCCTTGAGCGTGTTGGCGCGCAGCGTGACCGGGCGTGTGGCCGCGGCGCCGAAGCCCTCGATCATGAGCTCGGCATCGGCGGGCGCATAGGCGCCGGCGACCGTGTCGACCATAAAGCGCGGCAGGTCGGCGGCGCAGGGAAGGGCGGCAAGCTGGTCGGAAAGCTCGGTGGCAGCAAACTGCCTAAGCTTGAGCTCGGGCTTGACCTGCTTTTTCTGCTTACGACGACGCGGCTTGGACATCCGTCTTTCCTTCC
>CABUVB010000255.1 GCA_902494815.1 uncultured Collinsella sp.
CGGGGCGGCACGCCATCTTTTATCAGCCAACTCGCTGAAGTAAGGCTGCGAAGGCCGCGGGGCCGGGAGGGGTTTCCTAAGGGCACATCCCGCAGCCGCAACGCGGCGAGGACGTGCCCGTGGAAACCCCGCAGGCCCCGCGGCCGGTGGGAGCAACGCTACTTCACGACCAAGATGTCGCAGTCCGTATTGCGCAGCAGGAACGTCGAAATCGAACCCAGCAGCGCATACTTGATCGAGGACAGGCCGCGTGCGCCGCAGAGCACCAGGTCGGGCTTGACTACGTCGAGCATCTCGTCCTTGAGCGTCTCGCGAATGCGGCCGGTACGAATCATGACCTCGACCTCGGGAATGTCGGGATTGGCCTTGGCCTCCTCGAGCTGCTTGGCGATGGAGTTCTTAAATGCCTCCTCTAGGCCGTTGACCAGGTCGACCGGATAGGAGCCGGCGCTCTCGAGTGCCGTGGAATCGATAACGTGGCCGATAATCAGCTTGGCGCCGTTGTTCGCGGCGACCTTGATGGCGCGTGCGAGCACAAAATCCTGCTGCTCAGTACCGTCGAGTGAAACAAATACCTTGGTGTAGCCCTCGTTCATGGTTTCCTCCTTGGTCTATCGCACGGGCGCGGGGCTCGTGCGTCGGGCGGGCGCGGGCGCGTTGGCCGCCGGACACTTTATCTTGTTGCAGTTATACCCAAGGATTTCGGTTTGACCGCTCGCAATTCTGTGAACGGACGAGTTTTTTGGTAAGGGTAGGCGCAGACACGCCCGAACGGTTGATAATGGGACATCGCCCGCACCGTCCGCAGAACAATATCGGCGGGTGTCTAACGAGGGGGTCCCTTTGGATATCATCGAGCTTCTAAAATCTGCCTTCATGGGCCTGGTCGAGGGCATCACCGAATGGCTGCCCGTCTCGTCGACCGGTCACATGATCTTGGTGGACGAGTTCGTCAAGATGAACGTGAGCGAGACGTTCTGGAACATGTTCCTGGTCGTGATTCAGCTCGGCGCCATTCTGGCCGTCTGCGTGCTGTTCTTCCATGAGCTCAATCCGTTCTCGCCCAGCAAGGGCAAGGAGGGCCGCCGCGACACCTGGGTGCTGTGGGGCAAGATTGTGCTCGGTTGCATTCCTGCGGCGGCGATCGGTCTGCCGCTCAACGACTGGATGGAGGAGCATTTCTACAATGCTCCCGTCGTGGCGCTGGCGCTTATTGTGTACGGCGTGCTGTTTATCGTGATCGAGAACTGGCGCGCGAGCAAGCGCGAGGAAATGGCCGTTGCCGGTTCGTTTGGTTCGCGTGCTGTGGTGTCGGGTGGACGTCCCGCCGGTGCGCACTTTGCGGCGCCCGCCGCGGCTACCGCTGAGGATGAGGACGATGACGAGAATCTGGACTTTGGTTCCATCACCACGCTCGAGGACCTGAGCTGGAAGACCGCCCTGGGTATCGGCTGCTTCCAGGTGCTTTCGCTGGTGCCTGGAACGTCTCGCTCCGGTTCTACTATCATCGGCGGCCTGCTTTTGGGCTGCACGCGTTCGGTGGCCTCCAAGTTTACGTTCTTCCTAGCCATCCCTGTCATGTTTGGCGCGAGTGCGCTCAAGCTGGTCAAGTATTTCATCAAGGGCGGTACGTTCGGCGCCAACGAGGTCGCTATCTTGGGCGTGGGCTGCGTTGTGGCCTTTGTGGTTTCGCTCATTGCCATCAAGTGGCTTATGGGCTTCGTCCGCCGTCACGACTTCAAGTGCTTCGGTGTTTACCGCATCATCCTGGGCATCGTAGTGCTCGCATATTTCTTCGTTCTGGAGCCGATACTCGGCCTCTAACTTAGTCGACGCTGCGCGGCGGCCGGGGCGACAACTTGTCATTCAAAGGGGGTGGCATGACCAAAAGGTCTATGCTGCCCCCCTTTTTCATGCCAATTTGTTCGCCCTGGCCGCCGCTCGCTGCTGCTGCCATGACATCGGCGGTTTCGTGATTGTCAATAGATTGGTGCAGACTAACCTGACCCC
>CABUVB010000256.1 GCA_902494815.1 uncultured Collinsella sp.
GAGGGCTTCTTGCGTCCTGCGGAGTGCGCCGGGGGGGAACTTGCTCTCTGCCCGGATAGGTAAGACAGCTTACGCGACGGTGTAAACCCAGTTGTGCTTATCCTCGACAGCACCAGACTGGATACCAGTCAGGGTCTCGCGGAGCTTCTTCATCACAGGGCCAATCTCGGTGTAGCCAGCCGGGAAGGTCACAGTCTCGTCGGCGCCGTAAACCTTGTTGTCGATCTCGCCAACCGGGGAGATGACGGCAGCGGTGCCGCACAGGCCGCACTCCACAAAGGTGCCGGCCTTGACCTCGGCCCACTCGACGGGACGCTGGTCAACGGTCATGCCCAGGTCCTGAGCAACCTGAACGAGCGAACGACGGGTGATAGAGGGCAGGATGGAGTCAGTGTGCGACTGCGGAACGACGAGCGTGCCGTCCTCCTTCACGAACAGCACGTTGGCGCCACCGGTCTCCTCGACATAGGTGCGGGACTCGGAGTCGAGATACAGGTTCTCGGCATAGCCCTCGCGGTGAGCCTCCATCGTGGGCTTGAGGGACATGGCGTAGTTCAGGCCGGCCTTGATGTTGCCGGTGCCGTGCGGCGCGGCGCGGTCGTACTCGGAAACGCGCAGTTTAACGGGCTTGAGGCCACCCTTAAAGTACGGACCGACCGGGGTCACGAGAATGCGGAACGTGTACTCAGGAGCGGGAGCCACGCCGATCACGTCACCGGAGCCGATCATAAACGGACGCACGTACAGGGTCGCGCCGGAACCGAAGGGCGGAACCCAGGCGGCGTTGGCAGAAACGACCTGCTTGACGGCCTCAACGAACTTGTCCTTGGGGAACGGGGGCATCTCGAGGCGCTGCGCAGAGTTGTACATACGCTCGGCGTTCATATCGGGGCGGAAGCAGACGATGCTGCCGTCCTCGGCGGTGTAGGCCTTCAGGCCCTCAAAGACCTCCTGGCAGTAATGGAAGATGCCGCCGCACTCGGAGACATGCAGGGTGTGGTCGGTAGTCAGGCCGCCCTCGTCCCACTCGCCGTCCTTCCAATGGGCCTCGTAGCTGTAATCGGTCTTCATGTAGCCAAAGCCGAGGCTACCCCAATCGATATCCTTCTTCTCGACAGTCATATGTCGCTCCTTACATACACAGTTGCAAACTCGCGAACCCGCACGCAAGGACCGAGGCCGGCCGCGTCGCAACGTCGCACGCCCGGAGCGTAGAGCCGGACGGGACACGCGAACAGCGCCAAAGCCGATGGCACGTCGATTCGCATGCACGAGATTGTACTCCCCGTACGCGTCTGATAAAACGCTTTTCTTTAACTAAGTAAAGTATTTTCATTTGACCGAAGCTGAAGAGGCCCGCCACCGTAAACGGGGACGGGCCTCAACTGCACGGTTTGCGCGTTGGCTCGAGCTATGCGTTCTTTTTGCCCAGCTTAGCCTTGACCAGACCGACCACGGTCGGGATGATCGACACGGCAACGATGCCAACGATTAGCAGCTCAAAGTGCTCCTGTACAAAGGGAATGCCACCAAAGAAGTAGCCCAGCAGTGTAAAGAGCGTTGACCAGGTAATGCCACCCAGCACGTTAAAGATGACAAAGTTGCGCCAGTGCATGCCGCCCATACCGGCAATAAAGGGCACAAAGGTGCGGATAAACGGGAAGAAGCGACCCAGGAAGATGGCCAGGTGGCCCCACTTGTCCAAGAAATCCTCGGACTTTTTGATGCGCTCGGGCGTCATAGCCTTGACCTTGCCCGAAGCGATGATCTTTTTGCCAAAGAAGTGACCGATCATAAAGTTGCACTGATCGCCCAAAATGGCAGCGGCCCATGCGGTGGCCAGAAGCGCCACAATGTTAAAGCCGCCATTGTGGGCAAAGAAACCCGAGGCGAACAGCAGCGAATCACCGGGAAGGAACGGGAAGAACACCACGCCCGTCTCGATAAAGATGATCAGGAACACGCAGCCGTAGGCCATAAGCGGGCC
>CABUVB010000257.1 GCA_902494815.1 uncultured Collinsella sp.
GGACGTGACCGTGGCCGTCGACTTCCTTCGCGAGGTTAACAGCGGCAAGATCGATACCCTGTCCGGCCGCACCATTGTGGTGGGCGGCGGCAACGTGGCCATCGACGTTGCCCGCAACGCCTGCCGTCTGGGCTCTGAGCACGTTGAGATGTTCTGCCTGGAGAGCGAGGCCCAGATGCCCGCCAGCGAGGAGGAACGTCGCGAGGCCGTTGAGGACGGCGCTCACATCAGCTGCGGCTGGGGCCCCAAGGAGATTCACCTGGACGAGGCCGGTCGTGTGTGCGGTATCACCTTCAAGCGCTGCACGCGTGTCTTTGACGACGAGGGCCGTTTTGCGCCCGAGTACGACGAGAACGATCTGCGCCGTGTCGATGCCGACCGTGTCGTCATGTCAATTGGCCAGTCCATTGTGTGGGGCGACCTGCTGGCTGGCTCCAAGGTGGAGCTCGGCCGCGGCCAGGGTGCCCTTGCCGATCCCCAGACCTACCAGACCGCCGAGCCAGACATCTTTGTGGGCGGCGACGTCTACACCGGCCCCAGCTTTGCCATCGACGCTATCGCCGCCGGCCACGAGGCCGCCGTGTCCATCCATCGCTTTGTGCAGCCGGGCTCCACGCTCACCATCGGCCGCAATCAGCGCCGCTACACCGCGCTCGACCGCGACGACGTTGTGCTCGAGAGCTACGACAACGCGAGCCGCGAGGTTGCCCACGTGGACCGCGAGCGCGAGAAGGCTGCGCCGTTTAGCGAGTATGTTGAGACCTTTACCGAGGAGCAGGTGCGCGCCGAGACCGCCCGCTGCCTGGGCTGCGGCGCCTCGATCGTCGACCCCAACAAGTGCATCGGCTGCGGCCTGTGCACCACCAAGTGCGCGTTTGACGCTATCCATCTGGATCGCGACCGCCCCGAGTGCTCAACGATGGTCAAATACGAGCAAAAGCTCCCAAGCCTCGGCAAGTATGCGCTCAAGCGTGCGATTAAAATCAAATTCGGGAAGAAGTAAGAAACGCAACAAGCAGGAGAACGGCGTAGAGAGCGGTTGGACAGCGAGCGAGTCCCAGGCGTGGCGAGGTGCCTTGAAAGAGGAGGGCATAGGGCTTTTGCCCATGCCCGACGATTGAAAGGCAGATCGCCCGTCTGGGGCTCGCGCAGCGTCAAGCCGACCGCCGTTCGGTAGAACGGCGGAAGGAAATAAATGCACGAGCTCGGAATCGTCTATCACATCATTCGCGATGTCGAGAACGTGGCGCGAGCCAATGGCGTGCGTCGCGTTTCGAGCGTGACGTTGCTGCTGGGCGAGGTCTCGGGCGTCGTTCCCGATCTACTACTCGACGCTTGGCGCTGGGCGGCAGATAAGAAGTCTATCACCGAGGGCGCGGAGCTTATCGTGGAGCCCGTCAACGCCGTGACGCATTGCGAGGCGTGCGGCCGCGACTATGCGACGGTCGAGCATGGCAAGACCTGTCCCCATTGCGGTAGCGGAGATACCTATCTGCTCCAGGGCCAAGAGGTCATGATCAAGCAGATTGAGACCCCCGACGAGGACCCGGCAGGCGCTGCTCCTGACGGCCTCTCCGACGCCCCTGATGCCGTCGACGCCGCCAATCCCCTCCACATCGTCTAGTCCTTAGTCGTTGGGGACGTTCTTACATGACTAGTCAAACAAGAACGTTCCCAACGACTACTTGCGCTAGAACATAAGTCACGAAAATAGTCAAGCCATGTCTGTTTAAACAAAATAGCGGCAGTACAAGCGCATTCGCGCTTGCCTAAAATCGTTATTAATGAACAGCCTGCTTGTATCTGTAAAGTACATGGCTTGATGAGCAACGCTTTGGCGGGTAATGAGTCGAAAAGCAGCAACGTAATCAATTTGTAACAAACTTAGACGTTTAAACAAATAATCCAACCTTTTGCGAATTTAGCTATAATTCCACAATCCAAACAGGTATACTCCTTTCATGTCGTGTAGGAAATA
>CABUVB010000258.1 GCA_902494815.1 uncultured Collinsella sp.
CATCTCGTGAATTGCCCCATCACCAAAGGCGGCAAACCAGTCCTCGAGCGTCTCGCCTGCAACGCCCATCGCGGTTGTATCAACCATGGGCTGTAAGTACGGGCTCGCGACCTCGTCAATCATGCGCTTCGCATCGGAAACCGTCGTCACAAGGTTGCTCTCCTCGGGACGCAGGCTTTCCATCGTAAGCACCAGACCGTGCTCGCCGGCATACTCCGCCAGAATGGACAAGTGCTCGCGGCTGCGCTTCCAGGCTTCCTCGCGGTCCTCGTCCCAGTCGCCCCAGCCCGAGTTGATGGACATACGGTCGCACCCAAGTACCTCGGCAAGCTCAATGCCGTGCTTAAAGTACGCCAGGCTGCGCTGTTCATGCAGCGGCTTGCGTGCGCAGTACTGCCAAGGATAGACAACATTCTCGGGGCACAGAGTACGATACCTAAGCCCACGGTCTGCAGCCTTTTTCGCCAGGACCTCAGCCTCAAAGTAGCCCGTATGGTCGAGCGTCACATGCGGCTCTGCGCACCACAGCTCAATGGACTCAAAGCCCAAACGCTGCTGCACATCAAGGAAGTAATCGAGCGACCACATGATGTAGTGGATATTCATGCCCGCAATCTGCTCGCGGCGCAGCGTCGGTTTGGATTCAGACATCTTATGCCTCCTTATTTCGATCGAACACGATCTGTCCGTCCGACATCGTCATATCAACCGCAAGATCGCGTGCGTCGCGATAATCGAGGTCGAACACATCCCGATCGAGCACGCAGATATCGGCAAGCTTGCCAACCTCGAGCGTACCCAGCTCGTCTTCGCGCATCAGGTCGTACGCGCCCCCGGCAGTCCAAGCGCGCAAGAGCTCGACAAGCGTCAGCGCGTTGACCTCATTCACGGGCAGTCCGTCGGCGAAGAATCCGCCGCACGCGCTGTAGATTGACTCGCCCAGGCTCGGAATCAGCAGCGGCAGATCCGTGCCGCAGCACACTGTGCATCCGGAATCCTCCATGCCGCGGCGATTCCAGCTGTGCAAAAGTCGCGTCTCGCCAATTTGTCGACGCATCATCGACAGGCAATCCTCGCGCCGGTCCAGCGTCAGAATCTGCGGATAGACCTCGCAAATTCCACCTAACTTGCCAAACTCGACAAGATCGGTCGGGTCAGAGTTCTCGAGATCGGTAATCGCATGGCGGCGAAGCATCCGTCCATGCTCGTCTCGAGGCAGCGAGGCATAGAGCGCCACGGTGCGACGAACGGCGCCATCGCCCTGGCAATGCAAGGAATATCGGAAGCCGTCAGCATCAATTGCACGCAGCTCGTTCTCAATCAGATCCCACTCTGGCTCCTCGACGACCGTCTTGCCGGCAGCGCCCGCATCGGCCGAGTCCTCATAGGGGTCTATCATCTCGGCAAGCCCCGCCCATACGCCGCGATCGGTCATACGGTTGAAGCCAGAAAAACGAACGAACGGTCCCCGGAAGCGCTCTCGTGCCTCGCGAGCATATGCCAGATTTGCACCGGCGCCCACCGGCTGCGACATCATAGAGACACGAACCGTCAGCTCACCAGACTCCTCACGGCGAGCCATTTCGTCGGCAAAGCCGTAGTAGTCATCAAACGCCATTTCCTTGATGGCGGTAACGCCACGCTCGTTAAGCATGCTCATGTAGTCCGAATACCCGGCACGCACCTCGGGCAGCGCGAGGAAATCGCTCATCATGCGCCAGATCTTCTCGGCATAGCACGCCTGGGGCGTAAAGCCGTATCGCGCACTGGCGGCAGCATTTAGAACGCAGGTCTCCGCACCCGGTGTAAAGCAGACGACGGGGATATCGCCAAAACAATCGTCAAACACAGCTGCCGTATTTGCGTTCTCGGCATCCGATGCCAACGTTTCGGGTAGGTTGTGGCCAAAAGCCGCCGCGCAATCCGGATGATCTTCTTTCCATGCACGCAAGAGCG
>CABUVB010000259.1 GCA_902494815.1 uncultured Collinsella sp.
GAAGGCGTCGATGACATGCCGGGGGCGGACCGGGACGGGTTAACGGCAGGCCCCGCCGACCGATTGCAAGCGGTCGGCGGGGCCATTGTGGCTCTTGACAGCGGATTGGGTCATATGAGTGAACAGCCTAATGGCAGCAGTGATTACAAAGTAAAAACCCAGGACAGTCGTCAAAAAGACGAGGGACTTGGCGGGTGCAAAAAGCAGCGCGATACCAGCAATGAGCGCTAAGACGCCCGTGATGGCGTAGATCCAGCGTACGGCCTTGACGGCTTTGCCCGCCATGCTTTTCTCGTCAAATCCAAACTGGCTCGATTTTTGGTCATCGTTCTTAAAGATGCCCATAATGTCTCCTTTCCGTGCGGCGTAAGCCTTGATCGTTACAACCAGTATCGCTTAAAGGCGCTGGCGTATGGGTCGGGGAGGGCGAAACGTAACCCAAAGGTCCCGAATTGTTTCCGTTGTTCCCCACGTCGCGATTTTCTATTCAACAGGTGTAGAACATTGCAGCCCTGTTCGTTATTGCCTAGGTTTTAGGTTAGATTCTCCTAAGGACAATTGGCTTGTATTGGGGGTCCCTATGAACGAAGCAGTTCCCGAGACGCCGTCGGGTGTCGAATCGATGGCAAAGCAAGGTTGTGAAAAGCTCGGCTTGGACGCGTTTGATGCGTTGGTTCGCCGCGCCCGCACGTGCCGTCGCTTTGACGAGTCCATGCGCGTGCCGCGTGAGCTTTTGCTTGAGCTGGCGGAGCTGGCGCACCTGACTCCCTGTGGTGCCAATGCTCAGCGTCTTCGTTTTCATGTGGTGAGCGGTGCCGAGGATTGCGCGCGTGTATTTGATGAGCTTGCATGGGCCGGCGCGCTTAAGGATTGGCCGGGTCCTGCCGAGGGCGAGCGCCCGACCGGCTACATCGCGATTTTGGCCGAGCGCGCCGTTCCGGGTAAGCCCGCCGCTCCTATTACTGAGGTCGACACGGGCATTGCCGCACAGACGATGATGCTCGCCGCCCGCAGCGCTACGCCCGAGGTGGCAGCCTGCATGTTCAAGGCCTTTACGCCCCACGCAATCGATGCCATGGGGCTCGATAACGACAAGTATGAGCTCAAGCTGATCATGGCGTTTGGCGTTCCGGCCGAGACACAGGTGATCGATGCGATCGATTCCAACCCCGATGGCTCCATCAATTATTGGCGCGACGAGGCGCGGGTGCACCACGTACCCAAGCGTCCGCTTGCCGACGTGCTGCTGTAGTTGTGCGTCGTTGCGGCGCAATCCGGCGGCAAAATCACCACAAAGACTCCTGTCCCCTTTGTGGTGGTACGAGGGGAGGGTGTGTGGCAGATCTGTATTTGGTGCGGCATGGGCAGACTGAGCTCAATGTGCAGAGCATTTTGCAGGGCTGGCACGATTCGCCGCTTACGGCGCGCGGGCGCGAGCAGGCGCTGACGGCGCGTACGGCGTTTGCGGCGCGTGGCGTGGCCTTTGATCATGTGTATTCCTCGCCGTTGGGCCGGGCGCGGCATACGGCCGAGCTTATCGTTGGCGAGGGCCGTTCCATTGAGCTGGTCGATGACCTGCGTGAGTGGCATTTTGGCTCGCTGGAGGGCACATCAAATCGCGAGATGCCGCCGCGGCCCTGGGGCGATTATCCGGTGGCCTTTGGCGGCGAGTCGGAAGTGCAGCTTCAGTCGCGCATGGTCGCGGCGCTGTCCCGCATCATGGCCAGGCCGCAACACGACTGCGTGCTGGCGGTTTCCCACGGCTCAGCCTGCCAGGAGTTTCTTGAGTATGTGACTGGCGAGGGAGAACTACCCGACAACGGTGCCGTGCTTCATTTTGGCTATTGCGACGGGGCGTTTTCGCTCTTGGGTTGGTAACGAACGAAAGGACCCCTATGAATAAAGATCTGTATCTGGTCCGTCATGGA
>CABUVB010000260.1 GCA_902494815.1 uncultured Collinsella sp.
ATCGACGTACCGCTCCCCTTCGATGCCCAGCTCGACGCCAAAGCGTCCGAGCAAATCGGCTGGCACGTCACGTCGCACTACACCATCTTCGAGGGTCTCTGCCCCGACTGCCGGTAGATTTTGGGACATGCCTACTCAGCAAGTAGACGACGCAGCTCTTCTTCAACCGTGCGCACGTAGCGGACACGGTCATTGACACCGCGCATGCTGGGATTGCAGCTCTCCATCAGATAGGGATGGCCCACCACGTTGAGCATGTCGCGATCGTTTTCGTTATCGCCAAACGCCATCATTTCGTTAGGTGAGATCCCCAGCGCGTAACCATAATCGGCAAGCGCGGACCCCTTGCCCGAATCAAAGCCGATAAAATCGGTCCATTCGGTTCCCGACGTCATCACGTCGACACGGTCGCTAAAGAGGCGCTCGAAATACTCCAGCGCCGCCGGCTGCTCTGTCTCGGGCGTTTGAAACGCAATCTTAATGACATCCTCGTCGATGTCCTCGGGACAGTCGACCACCGCCACATCGCAGTGGACCTCATGGCGCAGGTGGTCAACAAACGCATCGTTGCCGCTCATGGTGTAGAGGTGCCCCTCGCACGAAAGTGTCACGTCGGCATGGGGATACGCAACCACGGCATTCGCGATATCCATAGCAAGGCTACGCTCCATGGAACGCTTGACAACGGCACGCCCCTCGCTCATCACCAGGGCTCCGTTTTCGCATACATAGGCGAGCTCATCGGCCACCGGGGCAAACAGGTAGCGCAAGCTCGCATATTGACGGCCACTCGCCGGCATAAACACGATACCGCGACGATGTAGCTCATCGATGAGCTCAAAGGCCTCGGAACGCGGCTCGCGCTCCCCCGGATGCAGCAAAGTGCCGTCCAAATCGCATGCAATCAGCTTGATTCCCTCAAGACCCATATGCTTCCCCCAAAGCATCTCATCAAAAGTAAGACGGACTTTGAATAGTTGCCCCTCAAAGTCCGTCTTACCCATACGCACGTTAACCGCGCGCCTTCTTTACGATCGTAAAGTCTGGAGCCATACTCACAACGACATCCGCCGCGCTCGATGCAAAGCGTCGGCTGGCATCGAGCTCGCGTGTGGTCACCGAGAGCCGAACGCCCTCGATACCCCGGAGCATACGACCCAAAACCGGTTGCGCCGGCGTATACATGCGCACGGTATGCTCGTCCGAGTCGCCTCGGAAAAGTGGCGCGTGCATATTGCCGATCTCCCAGCACGCATGCGCGAGCGCAATCGGGTCCATGCGGTCAACTTCGACCAAATAGACCTCGGCACTGCGCAGGCGCACGACAACCACTACGGGCACCGTGCCCGTGCGGTCGATAGCGAGCACGTCGCCGTCGGCAAGGCGTTCGTCATCAGCGGCATCCAGCCGGGCATTCACCGTGCGCCTCAGCTCCGTCACGCCCACAAACGCGCGCGCATCAGCCTGGTCCCAATCGAGTAGCAGCTCGTCAACCTCAAAGATGCCGCCTAGCTCCCGACGAAGCAGGAGTTCATAGGACGGGTCGTTGAGATTTCCCAAGCGCTCCGTAGTTACCAGGTCCACGGACATCAACTAGTCCTCGACCTCGACGAGCTCGATATCAAAGTTGAGATCCTTGCCGGCGAGCTCGTGATTGGCGTCGAGCGTCACGGCCTCGGACGTCACGTCGATGACGACGGCGGGGACAGGCATACCGCTCGGCGTGGACAGGAAGAGCTTCATGCCCTTCTCGATCTGCTCGATGTTGGGAACCTGCTCGGCCGGGAAGGTGATAACCATCTCGGGATTGTGCTCGCCGTAGGCATCGGCAGCAGGAATGTGCACGGTCTTCTTCTCGCCCACCTGCATGTCGACAACAGCGGCGTCGAAGCCCTTGATCATCTGACCGGC
>CABUVB010000261.1 GCA_902494815.1 uncultured Collinsella sp.
AGCAGATTCTCGACGGTGGCGTTGAGCCACAGCGCATCCGAGCGAATGGATAGAAGCAGGCCGCGGCGCGTCTGGGCATCGAGCACCGCGGTGCCGGTCGAGCCCTGATCGAGCAGCACGTCGGCATTACCCGAAATACTGGTAAGCGGCGTGCGCAGATCATGCGAGATGGAGCGCAGCAGGTTGGCGCGCAGCTGTTCGTTTTTGGCGAGCACCGCCGCTTCCTCGCGGGCCTCCATGGCGCGGGCGCGGTCGAGCGCCAGCTCGCCTTCGCTCACGATGGCATCGGCAAGTGTCCGCTCCTCATGCGTCAGCACGTCGGGCTCGGCAACGATAGCCAGCACGCCCACCACCGAGGCGGGGTCGCCCGAGCGCACGAAGCCATCGCCCGTGCGAACCGTCAGGTAGATGCCATAAAACGCCGAGCCGCCAAACGTGGCGTCGAGCGGCGTTCCCACATAGGCGGACGCCGAGAGCCGCGGCGGCATCTGCGGCGCCAGTTCGTGCACCGGCGCGGCATCGCCCACGGCCGTGTATGTCGCACGCGGCAGCAGGTCATCGCCCTCGGCGTCGGCGCTGTACCACACGACCGGGCAGCCCGAAAGACGCGCCAGCTGCGTGGCCATGGCGTGAACGATCTGATGCTGATCGGCGCACCGCTGCAGCATGCGATTGGTCTCGAGCACCATATGCGTGCGGCGGTCGCTGGCGGCAGCCTGTGCCAAGGCGCGGCGCAGGGCCAACGCAATCGAGCTCGACACAAGCGAGACCACGAACATGATGAAGAACATGCCGGGATAGCCGCGGTCGATAAGCGACAGCGAGTAGCGCGGGTCGACAAACAAGAAGTTGTAGAGCGCCACGGCGGCAGCCGAGCTCAGCAAGCAATACAGGCGACTCCAGGTAAAGAATGCGCACAGCTGAACGGCGAACACATAGACGATCATGATGCTCGGCGCGAGACCCGGATGGTCGAGCAGCGCGCCCACAATCGTCGCCGTGACCAGCAGCCCCACCGATACGCAGGCGTCATACAGAGGAGTGCGGCGCGTCAGCGTTGTGCGCCGCCACCAAAAGCTATCGGCAATATCGCCGTCCGTACGGACGTCCATCAGCGTCCCGCCCCTCTCTCAAAAACAAAAACCACCACAAAGGGGACAGGCACCTTTGTGGTGGTTTCCCCTTGTGGTGGTTCCAAGTGTAAAGCCTTTGCAACCTGCGGACGTTAGACAAACAGCACGTGCGCGAGCAGTGCGCACACGCACGCCGCTACAAGCACCGTCACCACGATCGAAATCACGCGGTCGGCCATGTCCATGTTGGCCCGATTCGTAAAGAACCGATCTTCGGCAGCATCGGCGCGTACCTCACGCACCAGCTCGGTCGCAAGATCGCAACCGTCAAGCACCTTTGCATCCATGGTTTCCTCCCAGGACTCAATCCCCGTCAATACAAGCCCGCCCGTTCGCAGACAAACCTCGAGCTTCGACTACGGCCGCTCGTTGGGGGCCAGGCGCTGCATCTTGTTCACGGCTTTGAACTTGGTGAACAGCGGCACGTACTCAAAGCTCACGTTGGAGTTCTCCAGGCCGTACCAGCGTGCAGGCGTACCGGCGGCGCGGCGAATGATGTACTTGAGCGTGATGGCCGTACGCTCGCTCGGCTCCACATCGCTTTCAGGCGCCAGAAGCTTACGAATCAGGACGAACTTGAACGTGCCGATGTTACCCGGATCCTTGTAGACCGAGTAGTCATGCGTCTGCGGCGGCAGCTCGCCGGTGGCAGCCAGGTCCTGAACAACCTGACGCAGGTAGGCATTGACGCGCTGGTTGATCTTGTAGCCCAGGTACAGATGCACGCGGAACACGTAGTCGGTGCCGAACGTCTCGACCGAATAGGCAAAGGTGTGC
>CABUVB010000262.1 GCA_902494815.1 uncultured Collinsella sp.
ACCTGGGATGTCCAGCGCGACCATGTTGAGCTTTTGGCCGGCGTATCGCGCCTGCTCGCACAGGGTGGCCACGCCATCTTTAGCTGCAACCTGCGCGGCTTCCGTCCCGAGACGCGCAAACTCGCGCGCGCGGGCGTCGTGCTGGAGGACATTACGGCGCAGACCATCCCCGAGGACTTCGCGCGCAACCAGAAGGTGCACCACTGCTATATCGTGCGCCGCCTGCCCATCGAGGACGCCATGGCCGAAGTCGGCTTTAGCGCCGAGGAGATTGCCGAGCGAACCGCGGAGCTGCGCAACCCCGAGGCCCGCAAGCCCCGTGCAGCAGCGCCCGCGCACGCGCAGGCCGGCCACGGAAAGTCCAACTTTGCCAGCAAACCCTCCCCTGCCGGCAAGTCCAAAAAGAAGAAGTTCTACGCCAGCAAGCCCAAGGATAAATAGACAACGTTGCGGTGGAATACGGACTGTTTTGCCTGGAATTAGGTAAATTTAGACCGTATTTCACCGCAACTCATATTGGGATGGCGGATGCCGACCTATCCCTGGATGACCAATCGGTAACCAATACCCACGTGCGTCTGGATATAGCGCGGATGCGCGGGGTCGGACTCAATCTTCTTGCGCAGCGTGCCCATAAAGACGCGCAGGCTCGCCAGGTCGCTCTTAGTTGCCGTGCCCCAAATCTCGTGCAGGATAAACTGGTGCGTCAGTACCTTGTCGGCGTTGTGTGCCAGCAGGCACAGGAGCTTATACTCGATCGGCGTCAGATGCAGTTCCTCGCCATCCATCGTGGCGATGCCGGCATCAAAATCGATATGCAGCTCACCGGTATCGAACGAGCCCTCGGAGGCAACGCCGCCCGTTTGCGCATACGAAAGGCGCCTGAGCGTCGTGCGAATGCGCGCGAGCAGTTCCTCAACCGAAAACGGCTTGGTCAGATAGTCGTCGGCACCGGCATCGAGCGCGCGGATTTTGTCCGCATCCTCGCTGCGCGCCGAGACCACGATAATCGGCATGCCCGACCATGCGCGCACCGACTCCACCACCTTGACGCCGTCCATATCGGGCAGGCCCAGATCGAGCAGCACAATGCTCGGCGTCTGCGACGAGGCGGCGGCGATAGCGGCATGGGCGGTCTCCACAGCCATATGGCGCAAGCCGTGCGCCTCGAGCGCGGCAACAATAAGATTGCGAACGGCGGGGTCGTCCTCAACGACCAAGATGAGCGGTTTTACGGCAGAGTTCGGCACGGCGCTACTCCTTATCAAACGAAACGTCGGCGGCAGGAAGCTCAATCGTAAAGACCGAGCCGTGCGGGTCCGCCGCGGCAACCTCTATGCTACCGCCATGTGCCAACGCAATGGAACGGCAGAGCGAAAGACCCAGGCCCACGCTGCGATGGCTGTCGGCCAGGCCATGGTTGGCGGTATAGAACGACTCAAAGATCCGCTCGCGGTCCTCGGGCGCGATGCCCGGGCCGTCATCGGCCACCGAGCACGCCACACGTCCATCGTCGACGCTAATCGAGATCATGATATGCGAACCCGCGGGCGTATAGGTGATGGCGTTGTTCACCAGATTGACCACCAGCTGTACCATCAGGCGCGCGTCGACGTTGACGAGCGTCGGCTCATCGCACGCCACCACCTTAAGATCGTGCTCACGCACGGCCGGACTTACGTGGCGCAGCGCCTCCTCGACGATATCGTCCATGAGCTCGAGCGTAGTCGACAGATGCATGCCGCCGCCCTCGAGCTTGGTGATGGCGAGCAGATTCTCGACGGTGGCGTTGAGCCACAGCGCATCCGAGCGAATGGATAGAAGCAGGCCGCGGCGCGTCTGGGCATCGAGCACCGCGGTGCCGGTCGAGCCCTGATCGAGCAGCAC
>CABUVB010000263.1 GCA_902494815.1 uncultured Collinsella sp.
GCGTCCTTGGCGCGCAGGGCCGAGAAGCGCGTGTTGCGCAGCTGCTCGGTCACGCCGCGGGCGGTGATGGCAATGGTGGCGCCGGGGCGGACGATGTTCTCCCAGGCGATGTCGTAAACGCTATCGTACAGCTCATCGGCATCCTGCGCCTCAAAGCGCCCGAGCACCGCAAACACGCGGCTCGCTAGGCGCGACCACAGACAGGCGCGGTAGCCTTCTTCGAGCTCGCCCTCAAATGTAGCGCGGCCCTTCAGCCGGCGAACATGCGAAAGCCCGAGGCGTTTAAGCTCATCGGCGAGTGCGGACTCAAAGCCCTCGGGGCAGCTTGCGTAAAATTCCATGGGTGACCTCTCTGGTTGCGTCGCTCCATTATATGATGGATACTTCGTTTACTCTCGCCCCCGAAAGGAACCCATATGATTGATGCGTGCCCCGATTCCGCCGTGCTCTTTTTTGACGTGGACGGCACGCTGACGTCGTTCGATCCCGACAACATGACCGACAAGGACTTTTCGGCGGTTCACCCCTCGCAGACGGTCGTCGAGGCGTTTCATCGTCTGCGCGACGCGGGACACCAGGCATTTATCTGCACGGGTCGTCCCCTGTGGCTCATCGCGGACAGCTTGCGTGCGCTCGACCCCGCGGGCATCGTTGCCATGGCAGGCGCCACGCTCGAGGTCGAGGGCCGCGTGGTGCATGAGGACTGCTTTGACGAAGACATTGTTGCGGAGCTCGCTTGCCGTATGGTCGCGGCAGGGATTGAAGCCTTTTTCGAGACCAACGTGGCTACTTTTGCCCTGGAACCCGCGGGCGTTGAGCAGTCGTCTCTGATCGGCACTTCTGTGGTGCACAGCACCGAGGAAATGCGCGTCGACGGCCGTCTGCGCGTGGGCAAGGTAGGCATCGTCGCGAGCGACCTGGCTCGCGTAGCCAACGATGATGGCTTTATCGATCGCGAGTTTGAGCTGTGCAACACCGGTGGTCAGAATCGCGAGCTGAGCCCCAAGGGCATCGACAAGGGCGTGGGCGTGGCGCGAGCGCTGGAATACCTGGGTCGCACCGGCAACGCGCGCACCTTTGGCTTCGGCGATTCGGGTAACGACCTGGGCATGCTCGCTGCGGTCGAGACGGCTGTCGCCATGGGCAACGCCATGCCCGAGGTCAAGGCGGTCGCCGACTACGTGACCGACGATGTCGCACACGACGGCACCGTCACAGCGATGCAGCATTTCGGCCTCATCTAATGAATCCCGCGTTCTGACGTTTGCTCAAACTGCGACTCTTTGCTTTTGCATGCTCAATCGATTTATCAATCCAAACACTGAGGTGTTTATACCGTTCGCCGAGAAGATAAAAAACCGCAGTTCACGCCTTGATAAACGTAGGTAAAGTGTTTAGCAGTTTATCGGCCGTATGCTAACGAAAGGAATCAGGCAGATGGCAATCAAGGTGTTCGCTGACGGTGCAAACCTCGAAGGCATGCTCGACATGTACGAGAACGGCAACGTTCAGGGTTTCACGACCAACCCGTCCCTTATGAAGAAGGGCGGCGTGACGGACTACCGCGCGTTTGCCAAGGAGGTCCTGACCCACATCACCGATGTGTCCGTCTCGTTTGAGGTCTTTGCCGATGACGTCGAGACCATGGAGGTCGAGGCTCGCGAGATCGCTACCTGGGCCGACAACGTCTATGTCAAGATTCCGTGCGTGACCACCAAGGGCGAGTCCACCGCCGAGCTGGTCCGCAAGCTTTCGGCCGATGGCATCAAGGTCAACGTCACCACCATCTTTACGCCCGAGCAGGTCGACGAGATGGTCGAGGCCGTTGACGCCGAGACGCCGTCCATCATCTCGCTCTTTGCCGGCCGTATCGCCGA
>CABUVB010000264.1 GCA_902494815.1 uncultured Collinsella sp.
ATCGCGCTGGGCATGTTGTTGGGCGTCAACGGCCCGACGCATATCGACTTTAGCGACTACGCACTCACCGAAACCGTCTGCAGCACGGCGCTGCTATTCATCATGTTCTACGGCGGCTTTAACACCAATATCGACCGCGCCAAGCCCGTCGCTGCGCCGGCGGTGCTGCTGAGCACGCTCGGCGTCGTCATCACCGCAGGCATCACCGGCGTGTTCGCCCACTTTGTGCTGGGCTTCGACTGGATCGGCGGCCTGCTGCTGGGCTCGGTCGTGGCATCCACCGACGCGGCCAGCGTCTTTAGTGTTCTGCGCGAGCACAGCCTGTCGCTGAAGGGCGGCACCGACTCGCTGCTCGAGGTCGAATCGGGCTCCAACGATCCCGTCGCCTACATGCTCACCGCCGTGCTCGCCACACTCGCGGCCGGCGGCGACATTAACATCCCCGTGCTGCTGGCCAAGCAGATTATCCTGGGCGTGGGCCTGGGCCTCGCCATCGGCTGGGCGGCGGGCCGCCTGATTGAACGCGCGCACGCAACGGCCGAGGGCGCGCAGACCATCTTTTTGTTCGCCGTGGCGATCGTTGCCTACGCGCTACCAAGCTATCTGGGCGGCAACGGCTTTTTGGCTGTATACCTGGCCGGCATTGTGCTGGGTGCCAGCGACATCACCGGCAAAGTCGAGATGGCGCACTTCTTTGACACCCTCACCGAGATGGCAGAGATGACCATCTTCTTTTTGCTGGGCCTGCTCGTTACACCCGCACGCCTGCCGCAAATGCTGCTACCGGGCCTGGCGCTCATGGCGTTTATGCTCTTTGCGAGCCGCCCCATCGCCGTAGGCATGCTGCTGGCACCGTTTAGGACGAACCCTCGCCAGGTTGCGCTCGTAAGCTGGGCGGGTCTGCGCGGAGCAGCTTCGGTCGTCTTTAGTCTCTTTGCCGTGGTGGCCGGCGTTCCCGGCGGACACGACCTATTTGACCTGGTGTTTGTGATTGCCGTGTCGAGCATTGTGGTGCAGGGCTCGCTGCTGCCGGCGTTGGCGAAGAAGCTCGATATGATCGATGCGACCGGCGACGTGCGCCGCACCTTTAACGACTACCGCGACGAGGACGGCATGTCGTTTGTAAAGCTCAAGGTGGGCGCTGGACATCCGTTTGCCGGACGCTCGCTCGCGGACATTGGCAGCGCCACAGACATGCTCGTGGTCCTGGTGCTGCGCGACGGGGCGCACCCGGTGCTGCCCAACGGCGATACCGTCATCGAGGAAGGTGACCTGCTGGTGATGGCCGCGCCGACGTTTGAAGAGCGTGCCGAGGTTACGCTGCGCGAGGTCACCGTAACCCCCCACGGTCGCCTGGCCGGCCAGCGTCTTCGCGATGTGCCGCAAGGCAAGCATCCCTTTATCGTCGTGATGCTCAAACGCGACGGCCAGACGATCATCCCCGACGGCAACACCCTCATATACGCCGGCGACGAAGCCGTCATCGCCACACTGGCGTCGTAGTGACCAGGAAGTGGCTAATTTGCGACGAAGAGATCAAGCGCCTAGAGAACCTCATGCCTTCGCTCGCAGATTCGGATTTGCCTGAGGAGTAAAGCACCCCTCCCCCATGTAACCATCCTGTAAATCATAGCGGCGCACTCGGGTTTTGTTGTGATGCGGTCGCGCCTGGCGCTCCACTGTGCTAAAGTATCCCGAACGTTCAAACGACTACGAGGGAGACTAGAAGATGGCACGTGTGCACAACTTCTCAGCTGGCCCGGCCGCACTGCCTACAAGCGTGCTCGCCGAGATCGCCGACGAGATGATGGACTACCGCGGTTGCGGCATGTCCGTGCTC
>CABUVB010000265.1 GCA_902494815.1 uncultured Collinsella sp.
ATCTATCCCCTCGGTCTATATGGCGTTACAGACATAGAGGATGGTACCAGTTAAAGCAGAGTTAAAGTCAAGTACGGCACCTAGTCATTGGGGACGTTCTTAAATGACCAGTCGCAAGGGACACTCTTTCGCCGCCCGGCAGTTAGGGACAGTCCTTGCCAGCCGGCCGGCGAGCCGACGAATGGCAAGGACTGTCCCCGATGGCTACTCCTGCACTTTGAGGGCTTCGGCCAAGCTGACGCGCTTGATGGAGCGCGTGTGTAGCAGCGCCACGACCAGGTAGGTCGCAAAGCCAATGCCGACGCATGCAGCCATGGACCAAGCGGGCACGTAGATCTCGATATTGCCGTTGTAGGCGAGCAACATCGAGCGGAAGATGGCCGTGAGCGAACCAATAATGACCGGCAGGCTCAGCACGAGCGACGCTGCCACGCACAACGTGATCGAGCGGATGTACAGATGCGAGATCTCGCCATCGCGATAGCCAAAGACCTTCATGTAGCTAATCGAACGGGCGCTGTGGTCGATCACAGCCTTGGTCAGCAGGTACATAAACAGCAGGAAGATAAACACCGCGAGCCCGACCATCATGCCGATCATTTTGCTCATCATGCCTATAAACTGGTCGCCCACGGCGCGCATGTCGTCGGGCGTGGTGTCGCCGGCAAAGTAACGAGCATCGAGGTCGAGCTTCTCGTCGCTCACATAGCCGTTAAAGTAGGCGGCGTCGTTGTCGAACAGCTCGTTAAAGTCGTCGATACTCATATAGATATTCATGTCCGACTTGGAGCCCCAGGCACAGTCCTTGCCCGCGTACTCAAAGGAATAATGCTCGCCCTCGTACTTGTCGCCGAGCGCGACCTTCTGGCCCTCGCTCCAGCCAAACTTATCGAGCAGACCGCCGCCAAAGACGACGCGTCCGTCGCCGACGTTGAGGTCTTTCCAATAGCGCGAATCGGATGAAATGCCGTAGACGGAAATCGTCTCCTCGCCATTTCCATCGCCGCGGTCGTATTGCAGCTGGTAAACGGCATATTTCTCGGCCTGTGCGATTGTGCTCGCGCCGTTGTCGGTCGTATTGACCGGGTGGATATCGTCGTTGTCAGTGTCGATCTTAGAGGCCTTGTCGATCAGGCCGATGGCCTCATCGCGGTCGCAGCCGAGGGCATCGGCAAGGTCATCGAGGCGCGCATAAAGCGCATCCTTCTTGTCCTGGACTTTGGCGAGCGCGTCCTGCACTGCGGTCAGGCTCTCGGCAGACGGAGATGCGGTCGTGGCACCGGTCGCCGCCTGCGCCGCATCGGCCGCGTCGTCGAGCTCGTCATCGGCATCCCGGGCGGCGGAAAGCAGCGCGCCGTCAACCGACTGCAAGCGCTCGAGTGCCGACCACTGCTCGCGCTCCTCGGCAGTGCCCTCGAGCTCCAGCGGCGCCTTGAGCGTGTACTGATGCTCGGCGACCAGGCTTGTCTCGAGGTTGTCGGCGTAGTGCGTCATCGTGGGCAAAATCGCCAGGCCAAAGAGCAGCAGCAGCGAGGCAAACGCAATGCCTACGAACAGCGTGGCGAAGTTGCCCAGATTGCGCAGGAAGATACGCAGGCGGAAGCGCGAGACAAAGCCCATGCGCTCCGGCAGCTGCAGGCCGCGCTTGGTGCCCGATTTGCCGCTCGCCTCGTGACGAAGGAACTGCAACGGCGTCTTGCCCATTTTGCGAAGCAGGCCCACCAGCGTGATGAGGATGTGCGCGGCGGCTGGAACCACGGCGCACTTCACAAAGATCTCCCAGCTCCAGTACACCTGGAAGGGCGGCAGGCTGTACGAACCGTAATAGAGGCTGCGCAT
>CABUVB010000266.1 GCA_902494815.1 uncultured Collinsella sp.
CGCCGTCATGGACGAGACCGGCAAGCTACTCGACCACGGCGTGGTCTACCCCACCAAGCCGCGCCACGACGTCGCCGGCACCAAGCGCGAGCTCGCCCGCCTCGTCAAGAAGGACGGCGTCAACACCATCGTCAACGAGGCCGGCGCGTCGGTGTACTCCGCCTCCGAGCTCGCAAGCCAGGAGTATCCCGATCTGGATGTCACCGTGCGCGGCGCCATGAGCCTGGGCCGCCGCCTGCAGGACCCGCTGGCAGAGCTCGTCAAGATTCCGCCCCAGTCCATCGGCGTGGGCCAGTACCAGCACGACCTTGACCAGGCCGAGCTCTCGCGCACCCTGGGCCACGTGGTGGAGGACGTCGTCAACCGTGTGGGCGTCGACGTGAACACCGCGAGCGCGAGCCTGCTGGGATACGTATCGGGCATCACGCCAAGCGTGGCCAAGAACATCGTGGCCTACCGCGAGGAAAACGGCGCCTTCACCGATCGCCGCCAGCTCAAGAAGGTCCCCAAACTGGGGCCCAAGGCATACCTCAACGCCGCGGGCTTCCTGCGCATCAGCGGCGGTAAGAACCCGCTCGACGCGACGAGCGTCCACCCCGAAAGCTACGAGGTGGCCACGGCCGTCCTGGAGCGCGCCGGCGTTGCCGCCAGCGAACTCAGCCGTGGCGGCGTACCCGATATCGAGCGCCGCCTGGGCAGCATCTCGGCGCTGGCAAGCGACCTGGACTGCGGCACCCTCACGCTCATCGACATCGTTAACGAACTCAAAAAGCCCGGCCGCGACCCGCGCGACGACGCGCCCGAGGTAGTCTTTAGCCGCTCGGCGCTTTCCATCGACGACCTAGAGCCCGGCATGGAACTCAAGGGCACGGTGCGCAACGTTGTGGACTTTGGCGCCTTCGTCGACGTGGGCGTGCACCAGGACGGCCTCGTGCATATCTCCAAGCTCGCCAACCGCTTCGTCAAGCACCCGAGCGACGTGGTGCGCGTCGGCGACACGGTAAAGGTGTGGGTGGAAAAGGTCGATCGCGACCGCAAGAAGATCTCGCTCACCATGGTGCAGGGGAAGTAAACCGCCAAAGCAAGGGTACCCCCTGTAGCGATGTGCAAAATCGCGAGTATTCTGCAATTTCTGCCGCTCCGAACGCCCCTCAGAGGCAATATAGTCAAAAACAGCCCCCGTTTTAGCATCATCAGAGCCAAAACGGGGGCTATTCCGTGCTTCAGCTAGCTGGTAAAAGCCTTTACCTTGCTGAATACTCTCAATTTTGCACGGCGCAGGCGGGGGTACCTTTGTCCACGGCAGAATATGGAAGCCAATCACCAACCTACTGGCAAGTTCGTGTCGGCAGCCCCGGCCTTTCCTTTGCCTAGCGCGACCCTCGCGAAGCACGTGAGCGATAGGGAAAGGAAAGGCCGGGGCGAACAACCCGCGGCGCAGCCAGTGTTCGCGTTACGGCAGAATATGGAAGCCCAAAGCGGCGATATCCTTGGCAAAGCCACGGACGGTGTCGAGCGAGACCTCGTACGGATCACGGCCGATGTTCTTGCGCTTGGCCAGGATGCTGTTGGGCACCGTGATGATCTGGCAACCGCAGGCCTCGGCCTGGTAAATGTTGATAAGCTCACGCGTGGACGCCCACAGGACCTCGCAGTTGGGCTTGGCGGCGGCCTTCTTGACCGACTCCGTCACAAACGGAATGGGGTCGACGCCGGTGTCGGCGATACGGCCGGCAAAGAGCGAGATGATGGACGGCGTCTCGGCGTCAACGGCCTCGACCATCTCGTCGACCTGCTCGGGCGTAAAGATGGTGGTGACGTTGACCTTGATGCCATC
>CABUVB010000267.1 GCA_902494815.1 uncultured Collinsella sp.
CGGTCCATGACGGCGATCTTCTGGACGGTCTCGGGGAGAACGTCGACGAAGTGCTTGATGGAGAACGGACGGAACAGACGAACCTTGACCAGGCCGACCTTCTCGCCGTGAGCGTTGAGGTAGTCGATGACTTCCTCGAGCACGTCGCAGAAGGAGCCCATGCACACGACGACGCGGTCGGCATCGGGAGCGCCGTAGTAGTTGAACAGGCCGTAATCGGTGCCGAGCTTCTCGTTGATCTTCTTCATGTAGCCCTCGACGACGGCGGGAAGCTCGTCGTAGACCTTGTTGCAGGCCTCACGGTTCTGGAAGAAGATATCGCCGTTCTCGTGGCTGCCGCGGGTGTGCGGGTGCTCAGGGTTGAGCGCGTGGTCGCGGAAAGCCTGGACGGCGTCCATGTCGCACATCTCGGCCAGATCCTTGTAGTCCCACATGGCGACCTTCTGGATCTCGTGGCTGGTGCGGAAGCCGTCGAAGAAGTTAAGGAACGGGGTCTTACCCTCGATGGCGGCAAGGTGAGCCACCGGCGAGAGGTCCATGACCTCCTGGACGTTGCCCTCGGCGAGCATGGCGAAGCCGGTCTGACGACAAGCCATGACGTCGGAGTGATCGCCAAAAATGTTCAGGGCGTGGGAAGCGACGCAACGCGCGGAGACGTGGAAGACGCCCGGGAGCTGCTCGCCCGCGATCTTGTACATGTTCGGGATCATCAGGAGCAGACCCTGAGAAGCCGTGTAGGTGGTGGTCAGAGCACCGGCGCCCAGCGAACCGTGAACGGTACCGGCTGCACCTGCCTCGGACTCCATCTCGACGACCTTGACCGGGGTGCCGAAGATGTTCTTGCGACCCTGGGCCGCCCACTGGTCGACATGGTCGGCCATCGGGCTGGACGGCGTAATGGGATAGATTCCCGCTACCTCGGTGTACGCATACGAAACATATGCGGCCGCCTCGTTGCCGTCCATAGACTTAAACTTACGCGCCATATACCCCTCTCCTCTCATATAGGTATACAGGCCCCGGCGATCGCCGGGATGTTGGCGTGATGGGATTTACGCTGTTGCTTCCAATCATCTGGCAGGCAGGCTCAGCAGCAGGTACGTGGCGTGGAGAGAAGACATGCCGAGGCGAGGGACAGCTGATGCGCCCCACAGACCCGACCGCCCGTCTTGCACATGACCGAGCGCCGCAAAGGCCGCATGCCGGATGCTCCCGGGCACGCCCCGGCGATGGGAAGCGCCCGCAACGGAAATCCGCATGCGGGTTTATTGTACCCCGCCGTCAAGTGTAATTTCGGCAAATATAGGCGTGCGGTAAAGGTTTACCTTGGGTGACTGCCAAGGGCCAAAATGGCCTCTCCATCCCCAGGCGACCGGCTCTGGCGCGCCGAGGAGCGTCCCCAAGTGGCGGCAGAAAAGGAACGTCCCTATCTGCCGGCTAGAGAGCACCGAAGAGGATGGCGTAGGTAGTGGATTCGCCGAGCTTGAGCTCATCGCCGGGATTGAGTTGGGCGGAACGGCCGGGCTCGACCTGAATGCAGACGCGCGTGGCCCCGTTTACCACCACGGTTCCGTTGGTGGACGACAAGTCCTCGACGTGCCAGATATTTTGAGCATCGCACCAGATATGGGCATGGCGGGCCGAGACATCGTCGCCGACGTCGGTAATATCGCCCTCACCAGTGGCCAGCGCGCCAATCTCAACACCCTGCTCACTCGGCTGAATCCAGCGCGGGGCGCTCACGACAAAACTGTTTTGCACGCGCAGCAAGCCCAAGGGGTGCGCCGGGGCGGGTTCGCGTTCGCCCGC
>CABUVB010000268.1 GCA_902494815.1 uncultured Collinsella sp.
GAGATTTTCGACGTGGACGATGTCTGTCATGAGGCGGCCCTTCTGTTGCTTGCGGCCCGGTACGATTGCATCATCGCAGGAGCTGACGGCGCGCACCAGTGAGCTTTGTCACGAGTGCGGGGCGGTCGCGTAGCCTGCTGACGCGACCGCCCCGCCGCGTGGGAGGAATGTCACGGTTGCTTTGAGTGGTGCCTCCCCCGTGCGCGGCATCGCGTACAATACCCGTATGAACAGGCTATTCGACAAATCGATCGTGCTGGCGTGCTGCATCGCAGCCGCCACGGGCCTTGCTGTGGATGCTCGCCTGGTCGCGGCGTTTTGCCTTGGCGTTGTCATCGCCGCACTGGCCGAGGTCGCGCAGGGAGAACGCGCCCGTCGCGCCAGCGAGGCCGGCAGCTACGCCTACGTCATCGCGGCTGTCTTCGTGCCGCCGTTTGTGCCGTTCGTACCTCTCGCCCTCTATGACATCGCGCGGCGCGTGCGCCGTGAACGCATCTGGCCCGCGCTGGCGATTGGCTCCGTTTTTGCCTGCGCACTTGCCACGGACCTTCGCTGCGGCGCGCTCACCACCCGAACGCTGTTGCTAACCGCCATCCTTTCGGTCGCCGCCACGTTGCTGTCGCTGCGCACCGCGCAGCTGGAGCGCGAACAGGAACGCATGCGTCGCACCCGCGACAAGCTGCAAGAGCGCGCCCTGGCACTCGAGGCACGCAACCGCGACCTCGCCGACCGCCAGGACTACGAAGTCGAGCTCGCGACGCTCGCCGAACGTGCCCGCATCGCGCGCGAAATCCACGATAACGTGGGCCACCAGCTCATGCGCGCTTCGCTTCAAACCGAAGCCCTGCGCGTGGTCCATGCCAACGAGCCCGGCGTTGCCGCCGATTTCGCCGACGTCAAATACACCGTTGACGAGGCGCTCCAGCTCGTGCGCGCCAGCGTCCACGCGCTCAACGACAATGCGACCAACCTCTCCGTGCAGCTCGAACGCATCGTTGAAGGCGCGCGCTCGGACAGCGGTCCGCAGATTGAGCTTGAGGTTTTGGCCGAGCATGCGCCCGCCAACGTCGCCAACTGCTTTGCGGCGGTGCTGCGCGAGGCGCTTTCCAACGCCATGCGCCACGCCCATGCCAAAACCATTACCGTGCGGTGCATGGAGCATCCGTCGTTTTACCAGCTCATCGTTACCGATGATGGCGCAGACGCGACCCCGGCGAGCAGCGGCAACGTCGCAGAAGGCATGGGGCTCGTCTCCATGCGCGAGCGCGTCGAGGCGCTTGGCGGAACCTTCACCGCCGGCCTGCGCGCCGGCGCCCCCGGCTGGCGCGTGTTTGCCACCGTCCCCAAACAGCAAGGAGATGACGCCCGATGAGGCTCATAGTTGTCGACGACGACCGCTTGGTAGTCGATTCGCTCAAGATTATCCTGGGCGCCCAGCCGCAGATCGAAGTGGTGGGCACCGGAGCCGACGGCAACGACGCGGTGGCACTCTACGCCGAGCACGCGCCCGATATCGCGCTGCTCGACATTCAGATGCCGGGGCGCGACGGCCTTTCGGCGGCGGGCGAAATCCTTGAGCGCGACCCTTCGGCGCGCGTGGTGTTTCTGACGACATTCTCGGATGACGAGTACATTGTGTCGGCGCTCAAACTGGACGCCCGCGGCTACTTGATTAAAACCGATGTCGCCGTCATTCCTCCGGCGTTGGCGCAAGTCATGGACGGCAAACGCGTGCTCGAGGGTAAGGCGATCGAAGATATCAACTTTGATGGGACGGGCGTCGATGCCGGCACGACCCGC
>CABUVB010000269.1 GCA_902494815.1 uncultured Collinsella sp.
AAAGGCGCAATCGGCATAGCATCCCCCGCATGTGGTCACCACGGCGCGACCGTCACGCTCCACAGTAGATGCCATCTCGAATACCCCTTTCACAAGCCAAACACAACAGGCCAACAGCCCGGCAACGAGCCCCAGACCCAAAAAGCCTCCCGCACGGCAACGCCCCGCGGGAGGCCAACGTCAAACAGGCGGTACTTTACGCCTCGGACTTCTTGGCGTAGACAAGCCAGTAGCCGAGCGCGATCAGAACCGCGCCGCCCACAATGTTGCCCAGCGTGGCGGCGGATAGGTTAAACGCAATGCCCGCGGCGTTGAGCGCATCGGCACCGGCAACCTTGGCGCCATAGCCGCACGCGTGCATCACGGCACCCATGGGCAAAAAGTACATGTTGGCAACGCAGTGCTCAAAACCGCAGGCCACAAAGGCGGCGATGGGCAGCAGAATGCCCACAACCTTATCGACCACGGTCTTGCCGGCGGTACCGATCCACACGGCCAGGCACACAAAGATGTTGCACAGGATGCCGCGGAAGAAAATCGTCACCCAGTCGATCGTCACCTTGCCGGCGGCGACGCTCACCATGGAATTGGCGACCGCCTCGCCGTTGAGCTTGTAAATGCCGGCCATGTACACCAAAAAGACGATGAACAGGGCACCGACAAAGTTACCGACCCATACGACGACCCAAGCCTTGAGCATCTGGACCAGGGTGATCTTTTTGCTCTTGAGTGCGCAGACCATAAGCGAATTGCCAGTAAACAGCTCGGCGCCGCACACCAGCACCAGCACCAGGCCCAGGCAAAAGCACAGGCCGCCCACGACGCGCTGGGCCCCCCAGCCCAGCGTGCTATCGCTCAAGAACACGGTAAAGAACAGGCCGCCGAAGGCGATAAACGCGCCGGCGAACATTGCCAACAGAAAGGCCTTAGCGACCGGCAGGTTAGCCTTGGTCACGCCGGCGGCCTCGGTCTTGGCCTCGATCGCGGCGGGCGCCAGGCAATCGGGAGCGGGGTACTCCACCTTGGAATCTGCCATGTCAATCACTTCTTTCCTAATCAGCAGGAACAAGCGCTCCTATTGCTCTTGCCCCAAGCGGACAAAGTGGGAAAAGTCGTTGGCGGCCACGGCGTCGTACACGGCGTCGACGGCCTCAAAGACTTCCGGGGACATGGGGTTGTAGAACTCCGTGTCGCCCGGCTGAATCCCGACGAAGACGATATCATCACACGATTGCTCAATCTCTTCGATCAGAATCGACAAAGGAAGCGAATGCGTGGTGAACATCGATTTGCGCGCGACGTCGGTCTTATCGAGCAAGCGGATGGCGCCGACGGGCAGCGCCATGTCGGCGGCATCGACCAAAACCAAACGCGGCGGACGCTCGCGCTTGACCTCGATGATGTCATCCTCGGGCGTCTGACCGCCATCGATGGTGTACCAGCCGGCAAGCGGCGCGTCCTCCATCTTTTTGGAGAGCACGGGGCCGGCGGCATCGTCAGCACGCAGCACGCTTCCCGCCGTGAGCACAATGCCCGCAAACGGGGCGCCGTTCACACGACCATCCACAACGCGACCCATTACTGCAACCTTCCCGTCAGATACACGCCCGACACATCGCGCACGCGCTCAACCAGATCGCGGAACTTCATCAGAAACGCGACCTGCTGGGCATGCAGGCCAAAGTCGTCATCGAACACCGAGATACCGGCCTTGGCCGAGCCGCGAAAACCGCGCTCGTCGAGCAGCGTGTCGCAGGCCTCGAGCAGCGACGGCACCGCCGCCTTGTC
>CABUVB010000270.1 GCA_902494815.1 uncultured Collinsella sp.
ACCGTGCCGGCGGCAATCGAGGGCCAGCCAAGCGGCATCATAAGCTTGGTAAAGATGCGACGCTCGGACCAGCCCAGCGTGCGCGCCGCATCGAGCATTTGCGTGTCGAGGCTCTCAAAGGCACCGAGGGCCGTTCGATAGACCAGGGGGAACGACACCACCACGGCAGAGATCACCGCCGCAGGCCACGTAAAGACAATCGAGACGCCGTGCGCGATCAGCCACTGGCCAATACTGGTCGAGCGACCAAACAGCATAAGCAGCAAAAAGCCGAAGACCGTAGGCGGCAGCACCATAGGGATGGTAAAGACCGAGTCGAGCAGGCCCTTGATGCGACTCGAGGTACCCATAGTCTTCCACGCGGCGAACAGGCCCAGCGCAAAGGAGATCAGCAGGGCAAGGCCGCTCGTTTTTATGGACACCCAAAACGGGCGATAGTCGATGTCGCCCAATAAGGAGGCCAGAGAGGTCAAGGGCCCCTGCTCATCCCGCAACACGACAGACGATGCCTCTACCATTTGAGCGCTATCAAGCCAACGCGCGCCGCCCTTGGCATCACCCGAGGCTGATGTAATCACCACATAGCGGTCCCCATCCGCACCGCGCTCGTCAAAGCCATAGGTATACCCGCCGGCATCAAACCTTGTATCCGCCGCGACATACCAAGGAAGGTCCACGTCCCCTAGCTGCGCACCTCCCATGCAGTTTGCGCTGTCGAGCTCACAGACGAGGGCCTTAAGACCCGATACGCACTCGTTGTCCTGCGGATCCAATCCATACTTCTCGACCGCGTTGGGCGATATCCACACCACAACGCGATCGGCAGCAGGCGCCACTACAAGGTCCACGTCCTCGTCAACGGGAAACCGGTAGCCCTCAGGCTGGCCCTCCATGGCACGAGCGGTCCCCTTGGCCAACCGCTCAAAACCCTCGATCCCATAGGAAAGCCCATGAGCGGTCGCAGCAGCCTGGGCCCCGTCCTCAGCGTCCCCAGCAAACGCAAATCCCGGCACCCAGCAAAGCGCGAAGGTCAAAGCACAGGCGACAAGCATGCGGAATCTATTAAGCACAAAAAGCTCCAAGCGAATACAAGGACGGAGTGAAACACAAAACGATGGAATTATCGCGCCAAGCCGCACTACTCGGAAAGCTCAAAGCCGTATTTGGCCCAAATCTTCTGGGCCTTCTTGTTGGACAGGCAAAAGTCGATAAACGCCTTGGCCTCGTCGGCGTGCTCGGAGCTCTCGGCAACGGCACCCGGGTACACGATGGGCTTGTGCGAATCCTCGAGGCACACAAAGGCCTCCTCGATGCCGTCGTAGCGGAAGATGTCGGAGCTATAGACAAAACCAGCCACGCAGTCGCCCGTAGAGACGTAGGCGGCGGCGGTACCAACTTTATCGGCCAGTGCAACCTTGTCGGCAATCTCGGGAGCATACTCGCCGTCGTCGCCCTCGGTGCCGGTGTAGAGGCCCACGGAGGCCAGGGCCTGGTTGGCGTACTTGCCGGCGGGGACGGTCTTGGCGTCGCCAATGGCAATCTTGCCGTCCAGATTCGCGACGTCGGCGATGGCCTCGACCTTGGTGTCGGAGCCCTCGGCGCGAATGATCACGAGGTCGTTGACGAACATATCCTCACGGGTGTCGGCGTCGACGAGCTCGGCGGTCTCAGCGTCATCCATGGTACCCTTGGAAGCGGTGATAAGCACGTCGACCGTGGCACCGGCCTTCATCTGCTCGACGAGGTCGCCGGAAGCTTTAAAC
>CABUVB010000271.1 GCA_902494815.1 uncultured Collinsella sp.
ATCGTCGAGGGCTTGTGTGCCGAGGGTATCGAGGTTGTCGTGGATGACCGCGACGAGCGCCCCGGCTTTAAGTTTGCGGACAACGACCTTATGGGCTTCCCGTATCAGGTCGTTCTGGGTAAGCGTGGCCTTAAGAATGGCACCGTTGAGCTCAAGGACCGTGCCACGGGTGAGCGCGAGGATGTGGCGATCGACGAGGTTGTCGCCAAGGTCGCCGAGCTTGTGAAGGCAGCACGCCGTTAATCGACGATTTCGCTTGTAGTTCGATATACGGGACGGCCCCGCATTTCTCCAGATCGGGGAGATGCGGGGCCGTCCTTTTATCTTGTGGCATCCTCGATATCTAAAAGGAAAACCCCACAGCCCATGCGAGCTGCGGGGTTTTCCTTGTGCCTCCGATGCGAAATAAATCGCTCAGATATTACTGATAATCGACGACGTCGATCCAGTTCTTCAGGAACTCATCGTTCACGTTGCGCTTACGAGCGAGCTCGGAAGCAGCAACGATGCTCGTCCACTGACGCACGACCTGCATGGGCATGTCGGCGCGGTCGCAGTAGAGCTCCAGGTAGGCCTCGGCCTGATCCTTGCTGTTGAGGGCAAAGAGCAGGTAGGTGGTGGCAACGTCGGCAGCAGGGGAGCCCTGGGTGGCGTGTGCCCAGTCGCAGACGTACAGCTGGCCATCGTCGCCGACGATGACGTTGGAAGGGTTGAAGTCGCCGTGGCAGACCTTGAACTCCTTGGTCATTCCGTCCAGACGCTCCTGAAGGTTGTAGCGCGTGGTGGCATTGAGCTGATCAAGGCTGTCGATCATGCGGGCGAACTTGTCGCGCTGACGGTTGAGCAGCGGGGAGGTGTAGCCGTGGATCTCGATCTGGAGGTCGACGAACATCTCGAGGTACTCACCAAAGCGCTGGGGCTCGGCAGTCATCTTCTCGGCAAGGGTGGTGCCCGGAACCTTCTCGGTCACGAGCGCCCAGCCGTTGGCGTTCTCGAGCTGGGAAACCTCGAGAGCCTTGGGGCTGCGGATGGCGCACTCATTGATGCGGGCAAGATTCAAAGCCTCGTTGAACACGTCGGAGACAGGCTTGGTCTCGTTAAAGACCTTGACGATCTTGTCGCCCAGGTCGTAAACGACCTTGTTGCCACGGCGGACGAGCTCGGTCTTGGAATCGGGTAGCAGCATGGTTGCATCCTTTCAACGATGCGATAGAAGCGACGGCGGGGGTGTGTGAAACACCCGTGCACCCCCGCCGTTAAAAACCGTGCTAAAACTAGCAGACGGCGTAGTCCTGAGGCTCGCGGCCGTAGTAGGCGTCCAGGTAGAGCTCCTTGATCTCGCTCATGAGCGGGTAGCGCGGGTTGGCGCCGGTGCACTGGTCGTTGAATGCCTGCTCGGTCATCTCGTCGAGGGTGTCGAGGAAGTACTGCTCGTCAACACCGTAGTCGGCGATGGTCTTCTTGACGCCGATGAAGTCCTTGAGCTCCTCGAGCTTCGTGATGAAGTTCTCGAAGACCTCCTTGTCGTCCTTGCCCTCGATGCCGCAGTACTTGGCCATCTCGGCGTAGTTGTGCAGCGCGTTGGGGTAAGGATACTGAGAGAAGGTACCCATCTTGACGGGAGCCTCGGCGGCGTTGTAGCGCATGACGCGGGTCAGGATGACGGCGTTGGCGAGGCCGTGGGGCAGGTGATGGAAAGCGCCGAGCTTGTGAGCCATGGAGTGGTTGAG
>CABUVB010000272.1 GCA_902494815.1 uncultured Collinsella sp.
AGGATGTAGATGTAGGCCATGCCCAGGACGAGCGAGGTCAGAATCGGGATGATCAGGATCGGCATGATGGTCTGGATGGTGTTGTTGACCTTCCAGGTCTTCATCCAGCGGACAAAGTAACCGCAGATGACAGCCATGATCATGGCGCCCAAGAAGCCGGTCGAAACGCTGTTGCCACTCGGGGTGACGACGGCGTTGTTGACCAAGTAGCCCAGGACGAAGCCAGGGGCAAGCGCGGGCTTGCCGGCCATCGAGTAGGCGATGTATGCCGCAAGCACCGGAATCATCATAGAGATGCCGGCCATGCCGATGGTGTTAAGGCTCACCATCAACGGGTTGGTGACTTCCATACCGCTAGCACCGGCAGTACCGGATGCCAACGAGAAGGCGAGGAACACACCACCGATAACGACAATGGGGATAAAATAGGAAACGCCGGTATTGAATGCATTGAGCAGCGTCTTGCCAGGATCGGCAAAGATAGACTGCTTGGACGCCGGTGTCGGGGCCTGCGGGGCAGCGGAGACGGCCTTCTTCTCTGCCTTGGCCTCGGCCTTGGGCGCGTCAACGGCGCCACCCGTCGCCTTGATAATCTCAACAGCCTGGTCGATGATCTTGACCGGATCGGCGATCACGTCGGAAGTACCGACCTTGAGGAACTTGCCCTCGGCCATCTTCTGCTCAAAACGGTCCTCGTTCTCGACGCCCACGTCGACGGACTCCAGGACCAGGTCGGCGGAGTCCACGTCTTCCTGCGTCAGCTCATTCTCGATACCCAGGCCACCCTGAGCCTCGACCTTGCACTCGATGCCACGGGCGGCGCATTCATCCTGAATCGCCTTCTGGGCCATATACGTGTGGGCGATACCCACGGTACAGGCGGCAACGCCTACGATCTTCATTGCTTCCCTCTTTTCATAGAGTTGCGTGCGCAAGACACCGTTTGCGGAGGCCTCCGGAGCATCCCCTGCCGTTTGGACTTGCTGTCTTTTCGACAAGACCAATATAGGTGCTCGTTTTTCTTAATGCCAGCTTATTTCGGTAAACGCGCAGGTCAGAGCGTTGGTTATGCGATTTAGTTATGCGTTTAACCAAAAATGAATCCTGCGATTTTACCCTCGATTTCAAAAGTCAAGAAGTATTTGATTTTCTCGGTAGACGGCAGATGCGCATGCCGGTCACAAATTTCGACCCCACCCGTATACCTCATTTGTTGCATACTCATATGAAAGGAAAGGGTCGCTCACCGAAGCGTATCCCTCACCAAGACTCAAAGTCATCATGTTGGAAAATGCTCATCTGTCGGAAGGAGTCGCTGTGGCAAAACAGCGCGTTACGATCGCAGACGTCGCTCGAGAGGCGGGAACCTCGACGGCAAGCGTCTCGTATTACCTCAACGACAAACGAGAAAAGCTTAGCGAGAAGACGCAGACAAAGATTGCGCGCGTCATCAAGGAACTCGGATACGTTCCCAACGCCCAAGCGCAAACGCTCAGCGGCAAGCAGACCCACGTCATCGCCATCATCATTTTGGATAACACCAACAAATGGGCGGGGCTCGTTCTCAATGGCATGGAGCAGGTCATGCTCCCCGCGGGCTACCAGACGGTCGTTTGCACGAGCAACTTTAACCCCGAGACCGAGCTCATGTACGTCGACAAGATGCTCTCGCTGGGCGTCGATGGCTTTATCATCCA
>CABUVB010000273.1 GCA_902494815.1 uncultured Collinsella sp.
AGAGGCAGGTGATCTTATGTCTGAACAGTCGCAGCATATCCATTTTGAGAACACGAATAGGTGGAGCACCAAACAGCTCGTTACCATGGCGTTGATGTGCGCCTTGGGCGCCCTGTTTATGTACGTGCAGCTGCCTATCCTTCCTTCGGCGCCGTTTTTGACGTATGACCCGTCGCTGGTACCGGCGATGGTGTGCGGGTTTGCGTATGGTCCTGGCGCCGGCACTGCTGTTGCCGCTATGGCTATCGTTATCCATGCGCTCACCACGGGTGACTGGGTCGGCGCGCTTATGAACCTGGTTGCCACGCTGGGCTACATTCTGCCTGCGGCTATCGTCTATCAGAAGATGCATACCTATAAGGGTGCCGTGATTGGCCTGGTGCTCGGCGTTATTGCCGCTACGGCGTTGTCTATGGTCGCAAACCTTACCATTGGCGTATGGTTCTGGTATGGCTCGGTCGATGTGATCGCCCCGCTCATGATTCCTGCCGTGCTGCCGTTCAACCTTATCAAGACCGTGCTTAACTCGGTGTTGACACTGGCGGTGTATAAAGCGGTCTCCAACCTCATCACGCCTAAAAAGGACCAGGTCAAAGGCCGCGCATGATTGAGTGTCGGGGCGTTTCCTTTAGCTATGACGGTGCCGTACCGGCGCTCGACGGCGTCGATCTGAATATCGAGGACGGCGAGTTTTTCTGCATCCTCGGTGGCAATGGGTCGGGCAAGTCGACGTTTGCCAAGCATCTGAATGCGCTGTTGCAGCCCGATGCGGGCACGGTACGCATCAACGGCATGGATGCGTCCGACCCCGAGCTGGTCTACGACATTCGTTCGACCGCGGGCATGGTATTCCAGAATCCCGACGACCAGCTGGTGGCAACGCTTGTCGAAGATGACGTTGCGTTTGGTCCCGAAAACCTTGGCGTGCCATCGGCGCAAATTGCGCAGCGCGTACGCGAGGCGCTGAAGGGTGTGGGCCTGGTGGGCTTTGAGCGCCACGAGACCCATGCGCTTTCGGGCGGCCAAAAGCAGCGCGTGGCGCTTGCCGGCGTGCTCGCCATGGAACCGCGCGTGCTCATATTGGACGAGGCTTCCTCGATGCTCGATCCGCGTGGACGCAAGGGCCTCATGAAGGCTTGCCGCGCGTTGCACGCTCGCGGCATGACCATCGTGATGATTACGCACTTTATGGAGGAGGCTGCCGAGGCCGATCGTGTCGCCGTGTTTCAGACGGGACGAGTTGCCATGCTGGGCACGCCCGATGAGATTCTGACGCGGGCGAATGAACTCGTTCAGCTCAACCTTGACATGCCAGAGTCGTGCCGTTTGGGCATGGCACTTCGTGCGGAGGGCGTGCCCGTTTGCGCGCAGGTACGTGAGGCGGATATGGTCGCCGAGATTGCGCAGGCTTATGCCGAGCGAAGTGGGGCAGGCATCGCGGGGCAGTCTTCCGTATCCCAGTCGGAAATCGCTGACGGCACTGTTCCGGTAGACAACGAGGGCAACGCGTCGGAGCCCGTCATCGAGCTATCCCATGTTTCGTACAGTTATTCGCTCAGTCCGCGCGAGCGCCGCCGCTGGCATAAGCGCTCGGCCACTGCGGGCAAATCGAGCAAACAGGCTCTCTGGGGAAACGACCCAAGCAGCCCGTGGGCGCTGCGCGATGTATCGCTGACGGTGCGTCGCGGCGAG
>CABUVB010000274.1 GCA_902494815.1 uncultured Collinsella sp.
CCCGGATACGCGCGCACCCTGGGCGACGCAGTCACGCAGCTGCAACATTACAGTGTCTACAAGATCTTGATGTCTACATCGCTCGCCAACCACATCGCTCAAGATAAGGCACTTGAGCCGCTGCTGTGCTTTAACGAGCTCGAACTCGAGGTAACCGAAATCTCGCCCCGCGAATGCACGAAGCGCGGGGGCATCCAGTCTGTACTCGACGCCCTCGACCCCCACCACGGAACCGTATACGGCATTGGCGACGCCAGCAATGACGTCTCGCTGATGAACGCCGTCGATGTCGGCATTGCGATGGGCAACGCACCGGACTATCTCAAGGATAAGGCCGATTACGTGACCGACACCGTCGATCACGACGGTGTCGTTGCGGCGCTCGAGCATTTTAGGCTGATTTAGGTGCGCTCCATCAAACGCACGCCCGTTGTCCTAAATCGCCAAAACTGCCGCGCCAAACGCCCTGATGTGGCAATATGTTGTCTGCATATTGCATCAATGCAACCTCAGAAAGAATGCGAGAACCCGTGTCCAGTCCGTTTAGCAGCTTTTTAGCCCAGCACTTTGACCAGATTAACGACTATCTGGCCACGTTCTTTGACGGACAGGCGACCTCTGCCGATATCGAGCGCTACCTGTATGCGCCGCTCTCGGCTTTTACGGCCAACGCCGGCAAGCGCCACCGCCCGCTTATCTGCATGCTCGCCGCAACCGCAGTGGGCGGTAGCTTTGAGAGCGCCCGCAGCGCCGCGGCAGCCATCGAGCATTTCCAGTCGGGCGCGCTGATCCACGACGACATCGCCGACAACGGACAGCTTCGTCGAGGCAAGCCCTGCATGCACCTTACCGAGGGCACGGGCCTTGCCATCAATTGTGGCGACCTGGCGCTCACCATGGTCACCAAGACGGTTCTCGACGACCCTACGCTGGAGTCCGACGTGAAGCTGCGCGTGCTCCACGAGCTTACCGAGATGATCGTCCGCACCATCGAGGGCCAAGCGCTCGACCTGGGTTGGGTCCGTGACGGGCGCTTTGATATCTCGGTTGATGACTACCTGGACATGGCGACGCACAAGACCGCGTTTTACAGCGGAGCCACGCCGCTTGCCACCGGAGCCATTATCGGCGGCGGCAGCGATGAGCAAATCGAAGCGCTGCGCGCCTTTGGCCTACACACAGGCCTCGCCTTTCAGATTCAGGACGACCTGCTCAACCTTGTCGGCACTAAGGAAGCCGCCAACAAGGACTTCCGCACCGACATCACCGAGGGCAAGCGCACGCTTGTCGCCGTACACGCCCTCTCTGATGAGCGCCACCACGACGAGGTCGAGGCGATTCTTTCCTCAGGCACCGATGATCCCGCGCAGCTCGCACGCGCCGTGGAGATCTTCCAGGAGACCGGCTCCATCGATTACGCCCACACTTACGCGCTCGACCTGACCGCTAAGGCCAAAGCGGCCATCGAGAACGTTGAGCTTGATCCGCACGCACGCGAGCTGTTCCTCTCCATGGCAGATTTCTTTGTGGAGCGCCTTAACTAACGGGGGTTATAAAACCTGTCAGCAGCGTATTTAGGCACAACTTGCTACACTGTTGAGTGCATGTTTATGCATCCCTTTGCGTTGTCTATCCGACA
>CABUVB010000275.1 GCA_902494815.1 uncultured Collinsella sp.
CCTCGGAGAACGCCTTGGCGGTCTCGAGGATGAGCTTGATGTCCTCTTCGGAGTACTCGGTAATGTCGATCAGGTGCTTATGGTTGAACGCCACGGTACTACTCACCTCCCAGCGGCGCAGAACCCACATGGGAGCCCGGCGCGACGTCGTTGATCTCGACAGCGGTACGGCCGTCGACTTCCTTCATATATAGGTGCACGTTCTCCTCGTGCGACGAGGGAACGTTCTTGCCGACAAAGTCCGGCGAGATGGGAAGCTCGCGGTGACCGCGGTCAACGAGAACTGCCAGCTCAATGCGGCTCGGACGGCCCAGATCCATGACGGCGTCCAGAGCGGCGCGAATGGTACGGCCCGTGTACAGGATGTCGTCCACCAGCACGACGCGCTTGCCGTCGACGCTGAAGGGAATGTTGGTAGCGTGGATCGCGGGAGCGAAATTGGTCGCATAGTCATCGCGGTAGAAGCTGATGTCGAGGCTGCCGAGCGGAACGTCGACGCCCTCGATCTCCTTGATCTCCTCGGCGAGCTTCTTTGCCAGAAGGTCGCCGCGCGTGACGATGCCGACCAGAGCGAGGTCTTCACAGCCCTCGTTGCGCTCGAGAATCTCGTGCGCGATGCGGGTCATCGCTCGATTGACGGCGGTCTCGTCCATGATGACCGCCTTGGGGGAAGTCGTGCCCATCGATCTCCTTCCTCACATGTCTTGACTGCTGACACAATCAAAAAAATAGATGCCCGACCGCTCAAAGCGGACCAGACACCCACAGGAAGGGCTGCTCATTGGCAGCTATGTAATTCCATGTGGGTATCTCGTACCCCTTTAATGGTCATGGGATAGTGTAGCCAACCTCGAGCTTAATTGCGAGCATAAATACAGAGCAATCCGTAAACGGAGCCCAATGCTCAATAAACCTATATATATTTGTGGGACGAGCTTGAAAACGTACGCACGAGCTGGCATAATCCCCTCTGCTGCACGCAAATCGGATCTACGTCCAGGGCCGTGGCGTGAGCACTATCGCCAAAAGAGAAATATCTCTGTGTAGATTACGCACAGGGAGCTGCTTCTGTGCTATAGTTCAGGCTTGTTTGTTAACGCGACATGTTCGTTTGTCGCCCAAGGAGGGTCAGTTATGTCCAAAGTTTGCGAAGTTTGCGGTAAGCACCCCGTTGCCGGTCGCTCCATCAGCCACTCTCACCGCGTCACCAACCGTAAGTTCCGCCCCAATATCCAGCGCGTCTACGTCGTCGTCGATGGTCACCGTCGCAAGATGAACGTTTGCTCCACCTGCCTCAAGTCCGGCAAGGTTGCGCGCTCCTAAATAAGGTCTTACCAACAAGTACCTCGGACTCTCCGGGTCAAAGACCTCGCGTTCACATAGAACTTACCAAAGGCGCCCTCGCCAATGAGGGCGCCTTTTTGCACTCATTGGGGACAGACTTACATGAGTGTTTTCACGCATTTGGGACAGACATTACGCATGCCGGCAGCGGTTCGGCCCCTGCCTCACGCAGCCTCCCTCCAGCCTACGGTGGCCTTGGTCACGCTTGTAGCGCCGATGCCGGTGATACGGGCAATTTGCTTGACCGTGAGATGTGCCCGCCTGAGCCTCAGCAGACACGCATCACGATCG
>CABUVB010000276.1 GCA_902494815.1 uncultured Collinsella sp.
CGAGGAGGCCTAATATGGCCGAGCTGACGTCCCGTATGAAGGAGCTTGTCCAGCCTTACCTGGCCGGCATTGAGCCCTACGATCCCAACTTTACGCCCACGCGCATCAACCTTTCGGCCAACGAGAACACCTATCCCGTGCCGGCCGGCGTGCGCGAGGCAATCGATGCGGCTCTGGCTGCCACACCGCTCAACCGCTACCCCGATCCCATGTCCAACGACCTGCGCGACGAGCTGGCTGCTTGGCATGGCGTGGCTCGCGAGAATATCTGCGTGGGCAACGGCGGCGACGAGCTGCTCTATAACTACTTGCTGGCGTTTGGCGGCGTGGGGCGGACCCTGCTCAACTGCCCGCCGTGCTTTAGCGAGTATGCCTTCTTTGCGTCTCTGTGCCAGACCGAGGTGCGCGACGTGTGGCGCGACCCCGCGACCTTTGAGCTCGACCAGGCTGCCGTACTTGCAGCCGCACCCGAGTGCAACCTGGCCATCGTGACCTCGCCCAACAATCCCACGGGTGATGTGGCTCCGCTCGACTTTGTCGCGGCCCTGTGCGATGCGTGCCCCGGCATGGTCATGGTCGACGAGGCCTACGTTGAGTTTGCCGACGATTCGTTTGGCGCGGCCACCACGGCGCAGGGACTTATCGCCGAGCATCCCAACCTGGTGATTCTGCATACGCTGTCCAAGGCGTTTGGCGCTGCCGGCACGCGTCTGGGCTATGTGATCGCGGCACCCGAGGTCATCGATGTGTTTGCGGCGATTCGCCAAATCTACTCGGTTAACGTGCTGAGCCAGGCCGCCGCGCTTGCCTGCGTGCGTGCCCGCGATGCGTACGCGCCCGTAGTGGCACAGGTTGCATCCGAGCGCGAGCGCGAGCTGTGCGCCCTACGCGCAATGGCTGCCGAGGGTCTGACCGTGGAGGCGTGGCCGAGCGCGGCGAACTTTGTGCTCGTGCGCACGCCGCATGCCACGCGCGTGCGCGAGCGTCTGCGCGACGAGTATTCGATTTTGGTGCGCGACTTTAGCTACGCGCCGGGACTCGCGGACTGCCTACGCATTACCGTGGGTACCCCGCAGGAAAACGACGAGGTGCTGGCTGCGTTTGCCGCGCTGGTGAAGGAGGAGATGTAGATGGACCGCTATGCCGAGGTGACCCGCAAGACGGGCGAGACCGACATTGTCGTAAAGCTCGACCTGGACGGAAGCGGCGTGTGCGATATCTCGACCGGCGTGCCGTTTTTCGACCACATGCTCAACGCTTTTGGCCGCCATGGTCTGTTCGATCTGACGGTGCACGCGGTGGGCGACGTGGAGGTCGATGCGCACCACACCGTCGAGGACACGGGTATCGTGCTGGGCGAGGCGTTTTGCCAAGCGCTGGGCGACAAGGCGGGCATTACGCGCTTTGCCGACGCGGCGATTGCCATGGACGAGACGCTTGTGATGGCTGCTGTTGATATTTCGGGCCGCGGACAGGCCTACTGCGAGCTGCCCGTGCCGACCGAGCGCGTGGGCAGCTTCGATACCGAGCTGGCCGTCGAGTTCTTCTACGCCTTTGCGCGCGACGCCAAGCTCACGCTTCACGTGCTCTAGCTGGCGGGCAGCAACTCGC
>CABUVB010000277.1 GCA_902494815.1 uncultured Collinsella sp.
ACCTCGCCCTCGCGCCGGACGAGCGCCGTCACATAGTCGTAATCGCCCGCCGAGGCGCCACCGCTCGTAATGACAAAATCGCACTCTCGCGTGGCGCGATGTACCAGCTCGGCAATCGCCTGCTCATCATCGGGCGCGATGCCGTAGAACACGGGCTCGGCGCCGGCATCGAGCGCCTCGGCCATCAGCGCCGAGGAGTTGGAATCGCGAATCTGACCGCGCGCCGGTACCTTACTCGGTGCGACCAGTTCCGTGCCCAGCGAGATAATGCCCACGCGCGGGGCAGCGTGCACCTTCACGCTCGCGTATCCGGCGCTCGCCAGCAGACCCGCGCCCGCCGGAGCCACGACCTCGCCGGCGTGTATCACAACATCGCCGGCATGGGCTTCCTCAGCAGCAGAGCGAACGTTCTCCCCCACTTTAGCAGGCGCCGAGAAACTCACGTGTGAGCCCTCGTTGCCGTCGCCATCGAGCACGTCGACGATCTCGTATTTCACCACGGCGTCGGCACCTTCGGGCACCGGCGCGCCTGTCATAATGCGGACCGCCTCGCCCGCGCCGATTGTGCCTTCAAACACATGGCCCGCGGCCTCGTGTCCGATAACGTCGAGCGTCACCGGCGCCTCGCCAGATGCCTGCGCCAAGTCCGCCGAGCGCACGGCATATCCGTCCATAGCGCTGTTGGCAAACGGCGAGATGTCGATATCGGCCACCGCGTCCTCGGCCAAGGGAAAACCAGCCGCCTGCCACACGGGAATCTCGGTGAGATCCGTCGGAGCAACGTGCGACAGGACAATCGACTGTGCGTCATCCAGCGGAATGAGTTTCTCTGCCATATGCACCTCTTAATGCCACGGCGCACAACAGGGGCGCCGATTCTTTATGCTTGTCTCAGTATAATCCCCCGATGCACGGCCGCGACTCGGTCTGTACCCGCAAATACACCTGTCGGTTGCAGGCCGCGAAACAGAATGGAAACCAACCCACCGGCTCGTCGCGTTTACCGCGTTTTATAATGCTTGCGTTGCAACCTAAAAGAGGAACGTATGGCTCATAACGACAAAACCGAAAGCGCAAACGAAACGCAGGATCATTCCCAGCCGCTCGACGACGGCGGCTTTTTCTCCCTTAATGACGTCATCACGGCAGGCAGGCATCAACTTAACCGCTCCGAGCATCTCTTGGCTGCCGACACGCGCCGCAACGCCCGCAACCTACTTGCGAGCGCTAAGTTACTCGTACTCGTCGTCATCGTCTCGCTCGCCATGGGCGTTGCCGCTTGGGCGTTTTTGGCCTCGTTGAATATCGCGACCGACTATCGCGAGCACCATGTGTGGATCTACGCCTTGCTTCCCGTTGTGGGCGTTGCCACCGCATGGGTGTACAAAAACCACGGTCTTGCCGCCAAGCGTGGCAACAACCTGGTCATCGACTCCGCTCTGGGCACACGCCTCATCCATATGCGCATGGCCGTCCTCACCTTCGTCTGCTCCACACTCACGCACCTAACAGGCGGATCGGCCGGCCGCGAGGGCGCCGCGGTGCAGATTGGCGGCACCATCGCCAGCAACAT
>CABUVB010000278.1 GCA_902494815.1 uncultured Collinsella sp.
CGGCATCGATGTAGGCCTGGTCGTCGCGCACGCCAGCGGCGATGATGCGATCAAGATCGTAGTCGTAGGCGATGTCGATTGCGTACAGGTCATAGCCATCCGCGTAGCCGGTCAAGCGTCTGAGCGATGCGGCGGACTTGATTTGCTTGCGGTAAACGATGCCGGCGGCAGCGGCAAAGCCGACGGCGACTCCCGCGCCACCGCAGGCGATGGCAATGTTACGTGGCTTCATGACGGTTCCTCTCGTCCTGTTAGCGCAATTGTCGCAAAAGGGGCGCGGGCATGATGGCTCAACTTGGTGAGCGGTGCGGAATTAAGCACGGAATGAAGAGTGCGGCGCTGGCGTGGCGGGGTATGCTGGAGGGGACCATCAACCCAGCGAAAGGGGAGAGCATGACGGATCAGGAAACGCCCGAGCGCGCGCACGTGACGGCCGACGATATCGAGGCCGCCAACGACCTTATCGACTTTATCGAGGCATGCCCCAGCATGTTCCATACGGCGGCGACCATTATGGCCGAGCTCGACGAGGCGGGCTTTACCTACCTGCCCGAGAACGCGGCATGGGATATCGAGCCGGGCGGTCGCTATTACACGCAGCGCAACACCTCGAGCGTTATCGCCTTTAAGGTGGGCGAGGACCTGGCCGCGACGTGGGGCGAGGACGGCGTTGCCGGTGACTATCATTTTCAGCTCACGGCGTCGCACAGCGATTCGCCGACGTTTAAGGTCAAGGCCGTGCCCGAGCTCGACGGCGCGGGCGAGACGTTGCGCCTGAACACCGAGGCCTACGGCGGCATGATCGACTACACCTGGTTCGATCGTCCGCTGGCGCTCGCGGGCCGCGTGCTGGTGCGCGAGGGCGACCGTATCGAGAGTCGTCTGCTTGCCACCGAGCGCGAGGTCGCTATTATCCCGAGTCTTGCTATCCACATGAACCGCGGCGTTAACGAGGGCTTTGCTCCCAACCGCGCCGTCGACCTGTGCCCGCTCATCAGTGCCGGTGACCTTAAGCAGGGAGATTTTGACGCCCTGATCGCTGATGAACTGGACGTTGAGCCCGAGCAGATCCTGGGCCGCGATCTGTTCCTGGTCAATCGTCAGGATGCGCGCATTTGGGGCTGGGCCGATGAGTTTATCTCGACGCCCAAGCTCGATGACCTGGCCTGCGCCTACACCTCGCTGCAGGCATTTTTGGGTGCCGAGAACGCGCACGACGTTTCGGTCTTCTGCTGCTTTGATAACGAGGAGGTTGGCTCCGAGACCAAACAGGGTGCCATGTCGACGTTCTTGGCCGATGCACTGCGACGCATTAACGGCTCGCTGGGCTTTGACGACGAGTCGTATCATCGCGCCCTTGCCGCATCGATGCTCGTGAGCTGCGACAACGCGCATGCCGTGCACCCCAACCACGCCGAGAAGTGCGATGCGCGCAACCAGGTGGTGCTTAACGGCGGCATCGTCATCAAGGAAGCCGCCAACCAGCACTACTGCACCGATGCCTTTAGCCGCGCGGTGTTCCAGGCCATTTGCGATGACGCCGACGTGCCCACGCAGGCCTTTGCCAA
>CABUVB010000279.1 GCA_902494815.1 uncultured Collinsella sp.
CACGACGGGTGCCGATGCCGGAAACGGTAAGCTCACCGTCAGGCACGAGCTGGCGGATGCCGAGGGCAATCCCACGGGCGGCGACTCGGTGACGTTCACCAACGGCTACGAGGCCGCACCCGTCACCCTCAAGCTGGGCGCCGCCAAGGTGCTCAAGGGCGCCGAGCTCAAGGCGGGCCAGTTTAGCTTTGAGCTCAAGAGCCGGGACGGCAAGGTCATGTCGGCCGCCAAGAACGCCGCGGACGGCAGCGTCACGTTCGATGCACTGACGTTCAAGCAGGCCGGCACCTACACCTTCACGGTGAGTGAGGTCGACGACGGCCAGGCGCACGTGACCTACGACAAGGCGGTGCACAAGATCGTCGTCACGGTGAGCGACGAGGCGGCCGACGGCACCAAGACGGGCTACCTGTCGGCGAAGGTCTCCTACGAGGGCGACGCCAACGTGCCGCCAGTCTTCACCAACAGCTACGCCGAGGAGCCCGGCACCCCCGAGAACCCCGGTACGCCGGGCGGTGGCTCGGGCGGCGGCTCAGATAACGGCTCCGGCAGCGGCTCCGGCGGCGACGGCTCCAAGGGCGGCATGCCCGACACCGGCGACCGCAGCCTACCGGTCGAGGCGCTCGTGGTCATGGCCGACATCGGCGCGCTGACCGCAGTGGGCGGCGCGGTCCTGTACCGTAGGCGCCGCTAGCGATGTGCACGAGTGGGGCGAATCCATCCGATGGGTTCGCCCCACTTGCCGTGGCGGGCGGGAGCGGGTAAGATATACCGAGCGCCTAGCGCGTTCGATGGGTTCGGATGACGACATGTTCCGAATCTGGTCAGGTCCGGAAGGAAGCAGCCATAAGGAGCCTCTGTCGGGCATCCGAATCCATCGAGCGCACGGGCTTTCTTTTTGCGCGGTTTTACCAAACCGCGCAATGCTCGACGCTGCGCGCCACCCAGAGCGACAATTTGTCATTCAAAAGGCAAGGCATGACCAGAAGGTCTATGCCTTGCCTTTTCCATGCCAACTTGTTCGCTCTGGGTGGCGCTCGCTGGCTTTGCCAAAACATCGATGGCTACGCGGTCCAGGAGGCGGCGAAGTGTTTGGTGTCTCGCTGGTCTTCGGCTTCGCCTGCGGGATCGCTCGACTACCAAACACCTCGCCGCCGGCCGGGCCCCGTCGTCCAAAAATCATCCGTAAAGGCGCGTTTATCTAATTTAAATCTATCCCTTGTGGAATGCGGCTTGCTGGTGTTGTCTGGGCATTGATGGCTATGTGGTTCAAGAGGCGGCGGCGCTGTTGCTTGAATTTTTGCAGTTAAAGAGGCCCGTTTCCCTGGTTGGGGAAACGGGCCTCTTTTCTCTCTGGGTTTGTGGATTGGCGAAGGTGGTATGCTCTGGCAGCTATTTTGAGTTCCTGATGCGGCGTGTGGCTGTGGCGGTTATTCCGAGGCCTGCGGCGGCGACTGCTGCGAGTGCGATTGCGCTCGGCGCTGCATCGCCCGTGTTTGCGAGCTTGCCGGCAGTCGTATTTGCTTGCTTGCCGCTGCTCGAGTTCGCCTGCTTGGTGGAGCTTGG
>CABUVB010000280.1 GCA_902494815.1 uncultured Collinsella sp.
ATTCACTTTGGCGAGCTGGGCAACCTGAGCTTTTTGCGCCCCAACTACGCCCGCGCCGTCGCGGATGTCGTCAAGGAGCTGGGCGGCAAGCCCTTCCTCACCGACTGCAACACGCTCTACGTCGGTAGCCGCAAAAACGCGCTCGAGCACATTGATACCGCCTACCAGAACGGCTTTACCCCGTATGCCACGGGTTGCCAGATCATCATCGCCGACGGCCTCAAGGGCACCGACGAGGCGCTCGTCCCGGTTGAGGGCGGCGAGTATGTGCACGAGGCCAAGATCGGTCAGGCGCTCATGGACGCCGATATCGTGATTAGCCTCACCCACTTTAAGGGTCATGAGCAGGCCGGTTTTGGCGGCGCCATGAAGAACCTGGGCATGGGAGGCGGCAGCCGTGCCGGCAAGATGGAGCAGCATGCCGCCGGCAAGCCGAACGTCGCGACCGAGCACTGCGTTGGCTGCCGTGCCTGCGAAAAGATCTGCGCGCACAACGCCATCTCGTTTGACGATACTCGCGAGCGCGAGCTTGCTAACGGCAACACCCGCACGGTGCACGTGGCCGCCATCGACCACGATCGCTGCGTGGGCTGCGGACGCTGCATTGCGGCATGCAACCAGGACTGCATCAAGCCCGGCTATGAGGCCGCGGCCGACGTGCTCAACTGCAAGATCGCCGAGTACACCAAGGCCGTTGTCCAGGATCGTCCCAGCTTCCACATTTCGCTGGCTATGGATATCAGCCCCAACTGCGATTGCCATCCCGAAAACGACACACCTATCGTCAACGATATCGGCATGTTCGCGAGCTTCGACCCGGTCGCCATCGACCAGGCCTGCGCCGATGCCGTCATGGCATCCGAGCCGCTGCCCAACACCGAGCTCACCGATAGCGCGGCCAAGATGGAGCACAATCACGAGCATCTGGAGGGCGAGCAGGCCAAGGATCCCTTCTGCATCACGCATCCCGACACCGACTGGCGCGTGTGCATCGCGCACGCCGAGAAGATTGGCCTGGGCACGAGCAAGTACGAGCTTATCGAGGTCAAGTAGCGCCTAGCTATTGGACAAAATAAGCGCCTTTGTAGCGTAAGTTGAGCAAAAGCCGCCCGTGAGCACAGCGCTCACGGGCGGCTTTTTGGAAGTGCGGCGAAAAATCGAATCCCGTCGACTACAAACCGATTTTTGGCAACAAAACCCCAGACGTTGCTTTTGCCTAAAAATTCTTGTCGAGGAAGTTGTCGACCGTGTTCCAGTAGAGTTCGGGGTCGACCTGCGCGCTCTTGGCGTGGGTGGCGCCATGGATAGTGAGCTTTTGCTTGACCTTGCTGGCGCACGCGTCGTAGTTTTGGTCGAGCATGCTGTACGGTACAAAGGTGTCCTGGTCGCCGTGGATAAACAGCATGGGAACCGTCGCGTGTTTGAGTTGCTCCACACTGCTCGCCTTATGAAAGTCGTAGCCCGCGCGCACGTTGCACACCAAGTTTGCTACATCGAGCAAGGGAAAGCTGGGCAGGCCGAACACGTCCTTGAGCTGCAGAGAAAACTCGTCCCA
>CABUVB010000281.1 GCA_902494815.1 uncultured Collinsella sp.
CCAACGCCTCGCGCATGAACTTCTCGTCGATTTCGGTGATCGTCATCGTTCGCCTTCCCTGTTGCAAATTCAAAACGATGCTATCATTACGACTCACGGAGAGATGGCAGAGCGGTTGAATGCGGCGGTCTTGAAAACCGTTGAGCGCGAGAGCGTTCCGGGGGTTCGAATCCCCCTCTCTCCGCCACTCCTAGTGATGCACCGGTGTCATGGTCCGCTCAAACAACGCATCGACCACGTCGGCTATCTCAGGTCGACGCTCAAGATCGTGGCCCGATTCCCACCATATCGTGAAAAGTCGAATAATACCGCCGGCGACAAACTCAGACGTCGTCTCGAGTGACACGGGGGCCAGGGCATCCTCGGCAAGCACGTTCATCACACGCTCGCGGATGGAGCGGGCAATGCGGTCGCAAATAACGTTGGTCAACATGCCCGACATGCTGCTTGCCAAAATGTTATCCATGAGCCGCTCGTGCGTCAGAATCAAATCCATGGCATCGTCCAAAATCGCGTGCCGAAGCGCGCGCACGTCCTCGGCAGACACTGCGCCGGCCTCATCGGGCTGTTTTTGCGGCAAGCCCGACATGAGCTCATCGATATAAAAGGCAAAGTAATCGTTCTTGTCGCGAAAGTGCTTGTAGAACGTCGTGCGGCGAATCATGGCGCGGTCGCACAGCATGGCAACCGTCAGGTCCTCAAAACGATGCTCCTCGAGAAGCTCGGTGAAGGCATCGAAAAGGGCGCGGTAGGTTTTCTTAATGCGAAGGTCCACTGGTATCGCCATCCTCAGGGCAAAGACAACACTCGTCAATCTGTCGCATATCTTACACCTGTACCTCGCGCGCTTTGCCCCGGTGCCGGCCCCGCCGAAAACACAACGCTTACCGGAAAGTTCGGCACGGCAAAACGTTGCGGGTATACTAGTAGCGTTATACCAACGGCAGCTGGCGCATGCCGCCGCGGCCATTCGAAACGGAGACATCATGATTACCGTCATCATCGGCATCGTTGTTGTCATTGTGATTGTCTGCGCCATCGCCGGCATCTACAACAACATGGTCACCAAGCGTAACCGCATCGATAACGCCTGGCAGAACATCGATACGCAGCTGCAGCGCCGCAACGACCTGATCCCCAACCTGGTCGAGACCGTCAAGGGCTACGCCAAGCACGAGCAGGAGACGCTCTCCGCCGTGATCAGCGCGCGTAACACCGCCGTCAAGGCCACCACGCCCGAGGCCAAGATGGAAGCCGACAACGTGCTGACCGGTGCGCTGCGCCAGCTCTTCGCCGTGGCCGAGGCCTATCCCGATCTTAAGGCAAACACCAACTTTACGCAGCTGCAGGCATCACTCGAGGATACCGAGAACAAGATTAGCTATGCACGCCAGAGCTACAACGACTGCGTGCTCAGCTACAACAACGCCATTCAGACGTTCCCGGCTGTCATCTTTGCCGGCATCTTCCAGTTTAAGGAGCGCCAGGGCTTCGAGGCCGCCGAAGCAGCCCGCCAGGCCCCGACCGTCAAGTTCTA
>CABUVB010000282.1 GCA_902494815.1 uncultured Collinsella sp.
ACCTGCGCGGCCGCGCAGGTATCTCGGGCCATCTGTTTGGTATGCTTGGCCAGGCCGGCGTGAGCGTGCGCATGATTTCGCAGAGCTGCGACGAGATCAACATCATTATCGGTGTCGAGGAGAAGGACTTCGACCTGGCGATTCAGACCATCTACCGTGCCTTCTCCGATGAGAACGGCATTGTGAAGGTCTCCGATTTGGAGGCTCCCACGACGGTCGATCCCACCCTGGCCGCGCTCAAAAAGTAGCGACTGCTCGGTATATTTTTGGGACAAGTGCCAAAAATCTAGCACGGGGCGTTTCGTTTCGGTTTCGTTTCGACGGGGCGGGTTTCGTGTCCGCCCCGTTCTTGTATACACTGGCAACAACAATCGGCCTGCTCGGCGTGCAGGCAAAAGCCATAACCTTTAAAGGGGGAAGCATGAAACAGTACACGGTTGCTATTTTGGGCGCGACGGGAGCCGTGGGCACCCAGATGCTCGAGTGCTTAAACGAGCAGGAGTTTCCGGTTGGCAAGCTCAAGCTGCTGGCGAGCGCTCGTTCTGCGGGCAAAACCGTCGAGTTCCGCGGCGAGCAGATCGTGATCGAAGAGGCTTGCCCCGAGGCCTTTGAGGGCTGTGACATTGTGCTTGGAGCCGCCGGCGACGACATTGCGAAGGAGCTACTGCCCGAGGCCGTCAAGCGCGGCGCCGTCGTGGTCGACAACAGCCATGCCTTCCGTATGGATCCCGAGGTACCGCTGGTCGTGCCCGAGATCAATGCCGACGACATCAAGTGGCACCACGGCCTGATCGCCAACCCCAACTGCGCGACCATTATCGGCCTGGTTCCCACCTGGCCGCTGCATCAGCTCGCCGGCGTGAAGCGCATGATCGTCTCGACGTACCAGGCGGCTTCGGGTGCTGGCGCTCCCGGTATGGCCGAGCTCGAGGCTCAGCTGGCCGCTCTGGGCCGTGGCGAGGAGATTCCCGAGCCGCGCGCATTTGCCGCCCAGCTCGCGAGTAACCTGATTCCGCAGATTGGCGGCGTCAAGGAGGAGGGCTTTACCTCCGAGGAGATGAAGCTGCAAAACGAGGGCCGCAAGATCATGCACCTGCCCGAGCTGCGCGTGAACTGCACCTGCGTGCGCGTGCCCGTGCTGCGCTCGCACTCTGAGAGCATTACGCTCGAGTTTGAGCGCGACATTACGGTTGACGAGGCCCGTGCTGCGCTGGCCGCCGCTCCGGGCGTGAAGCTGGTTGACGACATGAGCGCCGAGGATGCGCACGATCGCTTCCCCATGCCGATGGATACGTCCGACCAGGACCTGATTTGGGTCGGTCGTGTGCGCCGCGATATCTCGAACCCCGAGGCCGCGCGTGGCATCACCTTCTGGTGCTGCGGCGATCAAATCCGTAAGGGCGCGGCAACCAACGCCGTCCAGATTGCTAAGCTGCTCTGCGAGTAGTGTGACCTGTCCGGCGGGGGCCGGGCTTAGTTTTCAGAACGTCCTCGACCATGTGTGGCGCCTTGTCCTGCTCCTTCGGAGCCGCGGACA
>CABUVB010000283.1 GCA_902494815.1 uncultured Collinsella sp.
AAGGCGATGTCGATGGGATAGGCCATAAAACACGTATGGACCGAAGAGCAGCGTGGAAACGCCATGACGAGCGGCAGGCCGTTGGCGGCAACCGGACGCCGTCCCAGCATGCCGCGCAGGCGCACGACAAACGACTCCGCCGCCACAAACTCGGCCGGCGTCCAACCCAGCCTATTGAGTGCCCGCGCGTAGGCGATGTAGGACGAGACCGCGGTCACATGACCACCCCCGGACGCCATGGATCGACCGTCACCGCACGCTCGTGCGACAACGTTGTCGGCGCCCCCAGCGGAACGCCAGCGATGCTGAGAGAAGTCGGCCACGGCTCATAGTGCATTGTGCAGGTGTAGGTCCTAAACGTACCGGATAGGGAGAGCAGGCCACCATCCGATGCCTTCGCGCCTTGCTCGCTCGACACTTCGATCTGTAAGTCATAGCCTTCCATGGCATTCAGAATTTGAGTCTGAACCGTCGCCGAGGCATCGGCAGAGCTTTCGTCGCCCTCCCCCTCCGACGCCACGGCATGCGCTAGCACGATGTCGGGCACCACGCGGTCGAAGCGCGCGACAGCGCTGGCAAAGATCATGACGTTGTACACGATGAGTGCCAGCACCAGCAAAACGGGCGTAACCACTGCCATCTCCACCGTCGCTTGGGCGCGCTCCTCGCGCAGACGCATGCGGATACTCATTACGACCCACCGCCCAGAGCGCCAACCAGCGTGGCGACATCGACGGTGAGCGGGATGGAGCCGCCGCCGGGCAGAGGAATCTCCGCAAGTGTGAACACCGTACCGCTAATGGTGCGTTCGACTTGATATTCCAACGCCTCGCAAAGCGCCTTGGGATCGGTCACGCCCAACGGAATACTTCGCAGTTTGTCTTGCGCTTGAGAGAGACCCGCAATGTCAGACCCCGGACTCTTAATGATATTGGCGGAATCGGTCAGCACCGGCTTTCGCAGGCGCAAGTCGCACGGTTCCAAACCCAGCGCCGCCACGGACGCCGAAACGGTATCGCCGAGCCACGATGCGATGGAGCCCAACGCGCCGCTGCCCCCTCCTAGGCCTTTAATCATCTCGTCCATAAGTTCGTCGGCTGAGCCTTGGATATCACCGTATCCCACGAGTAGCCGTCCCCAAACATCCATGACGCCGTCGAGCACGCCGGCAACGCCGCCCGAGCGTTCCTTCAATGTCGAGAAAAATCGCGAAAGCACGTTGTTTTGCGCCGTCGCCTCATCGGGCGCCAGCACCGCGGCAGAGATAGCACCGCAATCGCCAAGCCTGACTGCCGCGTTAAACGAGGAGTTAAGTTGATCGGGGCTGGTAATGTCACCCGAAACTGCAAAGGCGACCACGCCGTTGCGGCCAGGTGGGGCGATACGCGGGCGCTCGCCGGAAAGCGCTTTAATGGCCTGGTCAAACGCATTGCCCGCACGGTCGGCCTCATCCTCGGTCTGACGCTCAAGTTCGAGTTCTTTGTTGCGGCATTCGACGTAGTCTTCCAGAGCCTCTTTGAA